>NZ_CATXCO010000175.1:0-5074 GCF_958366745.1 uncultured Romboutsia sp. | reverse complement strand
CAATAGTCACCAACTGGCTCTACTATATCTTTGAAATATTCTACTACAGTACTGTCTATCAGGCTACAGGTGCTTCCAGTATCTAAGATGAAGCAAAGGTGCTTGTCTTTGACCCTAGCAAGTATAATAGGAAGACCAACTTTTGTGAGTCCATAAGATAAATCTCTTCTTCTTGGTGTGCTAATATGTTCCATCTCTCTCAAGTGTTAATTTTAGCTGTTTCTGCCAGCCCACCAAAATATTACTATCAAGATGATTGCAACAAATAGATAGTCAGCCCCTCTGTCTGGATGGTCAAATAGAATCTCCATCATACTTTAATTCTGACTTAAGGCTATTATTTACCCCTGATAGATTGCATTATACTCATAACCAGTGCTCCAAGTATTAATGAAATCCATAGTTCAGCACTGCACCAGATGCTTTTCCTTTTCAAGTTGAGCTTCTTCTTGACCTCAAGGGGAAGTTTCTCTATTTCAGTCTCATTTAGCTTTTCCAACACTTCATCAGCTACAGCCTTTAGTGCCTGTTCTGTCATTCCATTGAGCTGTTCAATGGTTAATGTTTGTAGTTCTTTTTTGTTCATATTACTTGATTTTAAGTGAGTTAATCATTGTATTTGCAATTACCTTTTGTTTACTGTGCCTTGCTGCATCTGTTGTTGCAGTAATGATAAAGGTTGTGTTATCCTTCTTCTTTACTATGTATTGTATGCCATGCAACTTGTACCCTTGAATGTTAAAGGTGTAGTCTATCACACTTCCTTGACAGTTGTTTATGTAGATGTCATCATTCTGTTCTAGTAGGTGATAACTGTCCATTATTTGCTTATTTTGGGCTATTGTGTTCTGGGCTAAATAAGAGGTAGGTTCACTCCATTTCTTTTTGGAAACAATGATGTTAATATTAGGTCTAAAGTCATGGTCATTCTTCAATTTCTCCATAATCTGAACAGAGACAGTTGTATTACCAGTTACTTGGTTGTCATCCTGAACTATCTGCCATGTGGTAGGGTACTTTATAGAGAAGTACTCATTAGAGTATTGTTTGTTTAGAGAAGGATCAGTTGTAGCTTTGATACTCTGATTGTTGGTATCACTGCTGCTTGAAATCATATAATGTATTCCATCTGTGCCTAACTTTCTCAACATGATATCATAGTCATGAAAGTTGTACTCCTTAGTACTGGATATGTCCCCAATGACAGTAAGAGGATTGCAGGACATTAGCCAAGCATCCATTGACTTCAATGTTTCACTAGTCTTATCATGTAATATGATATTGGAAGACTGAATTTTGATATATCCTTTTAATACATATACTTCCATCATCATGTTAGTAGCTTCTGCCCTGTACAACTTCATTCCAGATTTCAAAGTCTTGATATATGAGTAATAACTCCTATCAGCAAATTCACTCCATTTGGTATTTAAACTATGCTGAATAACTCCCTTCTTGAAACCTTTAGCTTCTGCTTTTCGGACAAAATATTCTTGGACTAATGAGTCGACAGCTTCTGCTGTTGTCTCTGTTGGATTTTGATTTTTCTTGGTTGTGCCTTCTAGCTTTGATAGATAACCTACTATGCACAATGTAAATATAGTTCCACTAAGGACTGTGATAAATATCCCCAAATTTTCTTTCTTCATATATATTCCTTTTGTAGCCATACTACAAAAAGAAGATGTGAGCCTAACCTTATTGGGAGTCCAAGGTATTACCACATACCTACAATCACACAATATAAGGGAAGCCCACACCTAATGGTATGAGTATCCACTACTTACTGCTGTGATTGTTAGTCTTCAAGGTGGTAATTTTAGGACTGTCACAAGTAAGAAGCAAACACTTCTTTATCTAATATGTCTTAGTTAAACTTCTATTTCATTAGTTGTCATTTAATTAATACTGTTGCAAAGATAGAACTTTCCAGTAATACTTCATCACTTGACTGCTATAATTTAATAGGTTTAAAGCCATATCAGTACCATAGGTGTAGGCTTATATTCTTATTGCACAAAGGTAGACTTAATTATTCACTTTCTGTATGCCCAATTGATAAATAGAGCACCAGTAGCTATCAATATGAACCACTGTAATATCATATCTAATGCTGTCATATATACATTAGTTAAAGCCCCAGTCCATGAAGAACTAGGGCTATCAACAACAATAAAAACACATAGTAAGAGGTATATAACCTCTTAATCCTTAAGTATCATACTGGTGAGGATAAACCCCACTAGAATCAAGATAATCTCACACATAATTCAATCAATATTTAATTTAGTCTAACTTACTAACTATTGCTATAATTCATGTTTACATACTTCACCGAACCTCAAGTGGTTAAGTTATTATAGCAGTACATCTCTTTACCCTGTAATCAAATACCCTCAACCTATATTAAAAGAGGCAGTCAACCTCTATAAAACTATCCCCTGATTTGCCATTCTGCATCACTTACTTTGTATATATAATATGCAAGAAAGTGAGACAGGAGAAATTTCCCATCATAATGGTATAATAACAGCAGAGGGGGATGGATTTAATAGAAGGTAGGATATTGTAGACCTTAGAAGGTTAAATGTTTATAGCTTTCCTTCATCATGATAGGAGTAATATTCCTTCTCTGGACTTAAGATTATATGGTCTGCTACATGAATTTCCATGAGTTCAGCTACCTTCCTTACTTTTTCAGTCAAAACATCATCCAGAGTACTGGGTTTCATGCTTCCAGAAGGGTGATTATGTGCCAATATTACCTGTGTTGCATTAGCCAGTAAGGCAGCTTGTAATATCAACCTTACATCTACATAAGTTGCAGAGATTCCACCTTCTGAAATAGGTACTATACCCAGTACTCTGTTAGACTGATTAAGCAGCACCACTTTAAAACTTTCCTTGTATTCTATAGTGTCATCAGGGAAGCACTTTATCAATAGTTCATAGGCATCCTGGGAGCTATTTATCTTGTATCTAGTTGATGATTTGACATTGCTTTTATAGCTCAATTGAACTTCTGATACATTCATTATATTATCCATAAGATGCACTAATTAATGAACCAACTATATTCATTTTCACCATATAAAGCCTTATTAAGTCCTTCAGCCAATTGAGTGGCATTAAGTGACCTGTCCAAGAAGTTGTCAATGTAACTGCTCTTGTTAGCTCCAGTTAGTAAGTTGTATACATTCCACATGCTGATTTCCCTGCTGTCCAAAAGGGTGCTAAAGTTATCATCATTGTAATATGCTTTGGCAACTAATCCTATCTGGGTATCAGTCATTAACATCTGTGGTAACTTCTTCTTCTGGTCTATGGGAAGGAACTGATATAATCTGCATCTGCCTAAGAACTGGGCAAATTGGGATTCTCTTATATAGCTATCCTTATAAGCTGACATATAATACAAGTGTTGGGCTATATTGTACTCTTGGAACAGCCTCATCACTGCATTGAATAGTTCAGTTGTACTCATGACCTTTAATTCTGATCTGTAACCATCTGTTGATACACACATGTTACAGCAGACTAAATTTTTGAAGCCAATGAATACCTTGAATTTCTCTGCACCCTTCTTGCTGTACAGATTCATGTGATTATAAGCTCTTACTCCACCTATGGTTAAATTCAGTCTGTTACCTGCAATATCCTCATATATGGTAGGTATCTCAAAACAGAACATCATTCTCTCAAAGTAGATGGTTTTATCAGATTCCAATAGTTGATTCACTGGTTTATGAATAGCTTCCGGTATTCTACCTTTGATAACATGGCTTACCCTGATGGCAGGTTCTTCTATTCTCTCATTGGAGAACACTTTGTTAGCTGCTTCCCATGCAGTTTCAATGAAACTGGAGTGTGATATAGTAACCTCATTGTCCTTAGAAAACACAGGTGTAATACATTCCTCCTTGAGGTACTGCATAGTAACTTCCTTTGTATTAGCTTCAATAAAAGGTAACTTATTGCCTTCTCTGGTGCTTATTGGTTCAGTTCCCACAGGATTTGTTGATATAATACCTGTGTTGATGACTTCTATTGGCTCAACTGTTTGAATATAAGGGTTATTCGCCTTATTTCTATTAGGGTATATCAGATTAGCTCTGACTGGCTGCAACTGCATTATTTCCATATCTAATGTAATTAGGGGTATAGTTAATAGTTGGTTGATTCTTTTGTACCTGAAGTGCTGCTTTCTTCTGCATGAAGTCTGATGTTAACTGTTGATACCATTCTGGATAAGCATGATAGATGGCAGTCAGTTCTTCAATGGTCTTGCTGCTGTTAATCTTGCTCCTTATCATCTCCAGATTGACACCATCATTACACCAATCTGCTATGATCTGTCCTGTAGTAGGTGTAATGGTAAAATCAGGCTTACCTATAAACAGGTTTGTCCTGTCTTTAGATGCAATAGTCTGGTGCTTCATGTTGATGTCAAAGACTATGGTAAACTCATAATCTATACCATCTCTCATGACTGCTTTAAGTCCTACTTTCTCTGGTATCATCTTGCCATTCTTCTCACTTAAAACATAGTCTTGTTTGCATCTCATAGTGCATATAATATGGCTTCCAGACTGCAATATTTTCTGCATGAAAGCATTGATTCTGGGTGTCACCTTCTGCCAGTTAGTGAAGCTGTTACCTTGTAATCCTGCATGGTATTCAAGCAAGTTATCCCAACACTGTGAGATGCTATCAATTATAATAACTTCCATGCCTGCACCTTCACATATTTCAATAGCTTGTATATAAGTTTCAGGTGTAAAGTTATCACTTAAACTTAATACATTATAAGCACCTAAGTGAGCATAAAGGTCAGCACTTCCATTCTCACTATCAATGATGGCTATCTTAGTCCAGTCATTGCATAAACCATAAGCTAAAAGCAATGCTGAATAGGTCTTACCTGAACCTGCACAGCCTTGTAGAGCAAGCTTAATTTTAGCCTGCTTCTTGGATGAAACTCTTAAATTCAACATATCTGAATAGGATTAATTGTTATACACAGTCTATAAAGAAAAAAGGAAGCAAGTCCTAATAAACTTGCCTCCTTGAGGTC
>NZ_CATXCO010000174.1:0-5109 GCF_958366745.1 uncultured Romboutsia sp. | reverse complement strand
TTCTCCTACACCTATAAATCCTATTTGACTACACTTACTTTTGATTAATTCATCTACCACAAAATAAGCTGCATCATAATCATCATGATATACACAAGAATAGTTTTCTATATTTTGTCCAATAATAACTATTGGAATTTTTAAATTTTCAATTATTTCTAAATGTCTATTACTAATTGTCTTAGCTAAAAATATTATTCCATCTACTTCATTATTTTTAAATATATTTAAATAATCTATTTCTTTTTCTATATCTAAATCTGTATTTCCTAAAAGTACATTATATCCATCTTTTTTTAATTCTGTACTAATACCATCTACAATTCTACTAATTGTAGATGAACTTATTTTAGGTAATATAACTCCTATTAAATTTGTTTTTTTTGTTCTTAATGTCTGTGCAAAAGATGATGGTACATAACCAGTTTCATCAATTATCTTCTGTATTTTTTTTCTATTTTTTTCGCTAACATATCCATTATTTAAATATCTAGATATTGTTGTTCTAGATACACCTGCTAACTCTGCTATTTTATTTATATTCATATATATTTATCATCCTAATATCAATTTATATATATATTGATTCATATTATATAACTACTGAGAAATTATTTAATACATTTTACTTTTATCTATTAATTTTTTATAAACATTTTTCATATACTCTTCATTAGTTAAGTCTAATACCTTATCTATATCAACCCACTTAACACCACTATTTTCATCTTCTTTAACAACTAACTCTTCATTTTCATCTGCTTCTAAAATATATGCTACTGATAAATGAAGATGACTTGCTACATACTTTCCTCTTTTTATATGAGCATTTACTGGTAGTATATCAATTGAGCATATATCATTTGTTATAGGTCTAGCTTCTTTTATACCTGTTTCTTCTTTAGCTTCCTTTATAGATACTTTAATTAAATCACTATCACCATCAGCATGTCCACCAGTCCATCCCCATGAGTTATATATATTATGATGTATCATTAAAACCTTAGTTCTTAACTTATTTACTATAAATCCAGAACTTGTTATATGTGCTATTTCATTATCTCTAACTAAAACATCATCATTTTTATTTATAAAGTCTAATATAATTTCTTTATCTTTTTTCTCTTGTTCATCAACAGGATTATATTTTTCTATTTGTTTTATCCATTCCATATTTTGCCCCCTACATATTAAGGGACTATAACTTTTAAACTTTTAGTCATAATCCCTAATTTATTTAAATATTAAAGTTTTACACTTTAGTTTACATAATTTTATTCTTGTTAATATATTTGAATCTTAATTATTAACTCTATATTGCTTAATATATTATTTAGTATAATTATATTAAAGCTTGTACAATCTTATTCTATATTTTATAAAAAATTCGCTTCTCTTGAGCGACGTGTCGGCGAAACACTTCATGTCGCCAACGATATATCCTTGCTACCGCTACGGATACATCCATTGCTCAAAAAATTATTTTGACTTTTTCATATACTCTATAGCTTTTAATGTTCCCATCTTAGAATGGTCAAAAGTAAGTCCACCTTGGAAGTATACATTATATGGTGGCTTTATAGGAGCATCTGCACTAAGCTCTATAGAAGAACCTTGAACAAAAGCACCTGCAGCCATTATAACTTCACTGTCATATCCAGGCATTGCCCAAGGAACTGGCTTAACGTATGAATCAACAGGAGCTGCAGCTTGAGCACCTTGACAGAATGCTATAACTTCTTCAGCATTTTTAAGTCTTACTATTTGTATTATATCACTTCTTACATCATCGTATTTTGGAAGTACTTCATATCCCATTTTTTCAAACATTCTAGCACAGTATATTGCACCCATTAAAGCTTGAGAAACTACATATGGAGCCATAAAGAATCCTTGTAATACATTTCTAGTTGTACCAAATGTTAAACCACATTCTTTACCTATACCTGGAGTTGTAAGTCTATATGATATAAGTTCTACTAAATCAGCTCTACCAGCTACATATCCTCCAGTTAAAGCAAGTCCACCACCTGGATTTTTGATAAGTGATCCAGCCATTATATCAACACCAACTTCTGTTGGCTCTTTAGTCTCTATAAATTCTCCATAACAGTTATCAACCATAACTATAACATCTTCTTTAACAGATTTTGCTACATCTACTATTTCTTTTATATCAGCTATTGTAAGAGACTTTCTCCAAGAATATCCCTTAGACCTTTGTATAAATACCATTTTAGTTTTATCATTTATCTTTTCTTTGACTCCTTCTAAATCAACATCTCCATTTTCTAAGAAATCAACTTGATTATATATAACACCAAATTCTTTTAAAGATCCTTTTTCTTCTCTTATTCCTATAACACCTTCTAATGTATCATATGGTTTACCTGTAACTGATAATATTTCATCACCTGGTCTAAGTATTCCTTGTAAGCAAAGAGTTAAAGCATGAGTTCCATTAACTATTATAGGTCTAACTAATGCATCTTCAGCTCCAAATACATTTGCATATATTTCTTCTACTTTTTCACGACCTAAATCATTATAACCATATCCTGTTGTCCAGTTAAAATGGTTATCACTTAAATTAGCTTCTTGCATAGCTTTTAATACTTTATATTGATTATATTCTCTTATTTCTTTTATTTCATCAAATTTGTGTTTTATATCATTCATTACTTCTTCAGATAATTTAAATGTTTCGTCATCTAAACCGTAAAATCCTTTTAATAATTCTTTAGTTTCTTGTAACATAATATCCACCTGTCTTTTTAATTTTATCCTTAAAATTCTATCATAGTATGTATTTATAGTCAATTTTTAGGGAATTAACTATAATTTACTTATTTACATTTTGTTATTTTAGTATCTATAATAGTTGCATCAGCAAATCTTTCTAGTAATGCTTTTGAATATTCTATGTATCTTTCTAGCTTTTCATCTTTTTCAAAAGCTATTATATTCATTAATATATGAGTTGTCTCATTTGTTATCATTGCTCTAACAGAATCTGATGTAGTGCTACCAAATTTACCTTTTTCATCTTCAAATACAGGTAAGTTTTCTAAGTTTATACTACCTCTTCCTATTCCCTCATACCTTTCATTTTCTTCACCTACTGTAAAAGTTATACTTCCTTTTACTTTATCTAGGTCGTAAGTTCCTACTGAGTAACAAGTATGTAGTGATATTAAATTATTTATATCTACTATATTGTTAACTATATATAAGTCATTTCCTTTAACTACTCTTTTAACTAATGATTCTGATGATAATCTATATCTACTTGGATCTTTACCTAATTTTTTATAAGCATTTCTTGATGATAATATATTCTTTAATTTTATTACTTCATCAAATTTTATATTTTCTTTTATTTCTTCACATTTTTTATTTATTAATTCTAATAGTTCTTTATCTGATTCTTTTGTTTTCACTTTAGCTTCTATTGAGGCTATATGTACATTTACTTTATCGCTTAATTTTTTATCTATGTTTATATTTATCATATGAATTCTCCATCTATACGTTTCAATATAACTTAAAAGTTAATACCTTTTTATAAAATGATTTTAATATCTTTTATTTTATCACTATTTTTTATACCTTTAAATAGGTGACTATTCTTTATTTTTATACATTTATTAAATAAAAAATAAATAGGGTATGTATACCATATGCATATCCTATTTATTTTTTTAATAATTACATATAAAATTTTATAATCATTGCTCACTTTTATAAGATAATATAGAAGATACAAATATAGTAAGACATATAAAGCTTGTAAGTGAAATTACCATACTCATAAATTTTGCTACTGGCGATATTGGACATATGTCACCATATCCTATAGTAGAAAATGTAATTATAGTATAATAAAATAAATCATAATATGTAGGATTGTTTGTATACACTCCTATATCACCACTATTTATAAAGCACACTCCTAAATATAAACTAAAAATAACCATAATTAGCAAAATTATAGCTACTATACTTACATCAGTAAATTTTATTTTTGAACCATTTTCAATTTCTACTTCTATAATTTCTGGACTCCTAATTACCCTTATTAATACTTTTAAATTTAAAATATAACTTATACCTACTCCAACTAAACCAATCTTGTAAATTTCACTAAACTTATTTGGAAATAATACTAAAATCGTCATATACGTACTAATTATAAAATAACTTATCAATAAATCTGTCTTTGTATTTTTATCTTCTATTTTATATAAATATTTATAAATCTTTTTACTAGAATATGATATGTATCCTACTATAAAATATAAAATTATAAATATTATTAAATAAGTAGATATTTTCACAGCTACTATGTAATTATCACTTACGTATTTATAGACTTCTTCAAATAAACGTCTCACTATAGCAAATACTACAAATACTTGTGAAATAATAAAAATTATTAGTTGCCATATTTTAAACTCTGATTTTTTTCCTTTAAAAAAATCAATATATTGTTTGTTTATATTATAAATTAATGATTTTAGTTTTTTTAATATTTCTAAATTTACTCTTTTGTAAGAAATCATAATTATAGAAAATATGGTAATTGCTAAAGTTAAAATATTTATCATATAATCACCCAAATTTCTTTTTTCTTATGTTTCCCATTTATTAATAACAATATAAGTACATCAGTATCAGTAGTCCATTGCTAACTCTTTCCTACTATCTTGCAAATTGACCATATATCAGTAATTTGTACTTTTGTAAGTACTTGAAGCCCCATTGAAACTAATATTTGAAGTTCTGTTATATCATTAGTAGAACGTGTTATCAAACTTGAAGTTGAGAATTTATTTATCTCTGCCATTGAAAAGTCTTCTAATTATTAAAGTTTATAAAGGTTCTACTTTTACAATATTTCTTCCTCATAATAAAAGTGTAGATAATTTATAGTTATCTACACTTTTTAATTTAAGATATTTTATATTTTAAAATGCACCCTTAACTTTTGGTGTTCTTTTTCTCTTTACCATATCATCATCTATATTTAAATTTTCCTTATTTTCTTCTTTCTTTCTTTTTTTCTTTAAAAACTCTATAACCTCAGCTAATAATGCAAAGTTCTCACCA
>NZ_CATXCO010000173.1:0-5112 GCF_958366745.1 uncultured Romboutsia sp. | reverse complement strand
GTATTTGAATTTTATATAAAAATAAATACTATTAATAAATTTGTTAAAAAAATATTTACATACATATTGCAAAAAAATACAAAATATATTACTATAAAATTACAGAACAAATGTTTAGAACGATTTTAGAACGCAAGAGGATATGGGGAGGATGAAATAAATGCAAGCGCAAATAGGATATTTTAAAACTAATATACAAGTATTAAAATTTGATAATATAAAAGACACAGACAAAATAATATTTAACCACTACATAATGAAAAAAGTAAACTACAACAATATGAATGGCAATCTACCAAAAGGCCAATTCTACATAAGCAATGGCACAGTTTCCAAGGACTTAAACATATCAATAGGAAAAGCAAAAAGGCTTATAAAAAACTTTAAAGAACTGAACATAATACAATTGGTTCAATTAGGAAACACTGATAACACACCATCAGTATACGAATACAGCAATAATATTGACCTAGGTCATGACCTAGGACACAACCTAGGTAGAGGAGATACTAAAGCTAGTAATAGCAATAATTTATGCTTATTAAACGAACATACATACGATATAGGCAAGGACATAGAGAACTGCCACTCTAAAAAAGATAATATAAATAATAATAAAATACATTCTTGTGTGGTTGATTATTTAAACAAGAAAACTAATAAAAGATTTAAGAAAACTTCAGTTAAAACAAAGAGCCTTATAAACGCAAGGCTTAATGAAGGATTTGATGAAGAAGACTTTTACAAGGTAATAAATATAAAATCAAAACAATGGTTACACACTGAAATGGAAAAATACTTAAGACCAGAAACCTTGTTTAGTAACAAGTTTGAAGGATATTTAAATGAAGAAGTTGATACAAATGAGGATATAGGGGATTTAGATGATATAAAGCCATTTGATATAGAATTTGATTTTTAAATAAAGTTAATTAGGGGGATTATATGGCACCATTAGAAGCTATAAACATTGAAAACTCAATACTAGGGAGTATTATACTAGACAATACTCTAGCATATAAGTTAGATGAATTAAGTAAGGATATGTTTTCTGTATCCTACAACAAAGAAATCTTTGAAATAATGAAAAGCTTATATAAAAATAATTACACCTTGGATATACCAACAATAAAAACTAAGTTAGACGAAAGAAAAGTTGATGTAATGGTTTCATACATAAGTAATTTATCATCAATTGGTGAGACTTATGCAATAGATACACATATAAACATATTAAAGGACAAGTTTAAAAGAAAATGTATAAAAAATAGCTGTATGAATTTAATAACTGAAATACTTGAAAATAAAGATATAGATTCATCTCTTTTTAAGTTTGAAAATGATATAAAAAGTACAGTAGATCAGGACATAGAAGATAAAGATGATATGAGTTCTATTTGTGAAAGAATACTAGATTTTCTTGAAAATGATAAAGAAACTGGTCTTAAATTTGGAGTACCTTTGTTAGATGATGTTATAGGTGGACTTTTTAAAGGAGAGCTTACAACTATTGCTGCTAGAAGTGGAGTTGGTAAAACTGCATTGGCACTTCAAATAATGTTAAACTGTGCAAGTCAAGGTAAAAAGGTACTTTTTATAAGTAGGGAAATGAGCAATGAGCAAATAGTTATGAGAAATATTAGCAAGAAAACTGGTATAAGTGCTAAAAGTTTAAAGTACAAAAACTTAAAGGAAATAGATTGGAAAAACATTATAGATGTAATGCATGAGTTTAGCAAGGATAACTTAATATATATAAATGACAGAATAAGCACAATACCACAATTAAAAAGAAGAATAAGACAAGTTAAGCCTGATTTGGTAATAGTAGATTATTTACAGCTTTTAACTGTAGAGCAAAACTTACAAAATAGGGAAAGAGAAGTTGCAACTTTATCAAGAGAACTTAAAAATATAACTTTAGATTTTCATATACCAGTTATACAGTTAAGTCAGTTAAATGATGAAATGAAGGATTTAAGACCTTGGGGAGAACGCCCAATGAGAGATAGTAAGGCAATATTTCATGATAGCAATAATGTTGTATATATACATGAGCCAGTACTTTCTGATTTTGAAGAAGCTGTTATAAAAATTAAAAGAGATAAGAAAAGTGTACTTAAAGCAAGGGAAGAGGGAATAAAAATAGTAGATTTAATAGTTGCTAAATGTAGAGATGGAGAAACAAAATTTAGGCATTATTGTTACAATGGGCCAAGACTACATTTTCAACATATAGATTATTAGGAGGATAAGATGGATTATATAAAAATTGAGGATATTCCAGAGGAGTTTGTAGGACTTGCTAATTTTATGGGGATAGATAAATTTATTGAGTTTTGTAATGAATATGGTGGTATTGCTATTTATTTTCCAAGTAAGAAGACGCTTCTTAGAAATGGAAGAAATAGAGAGATTATAAAAAGGTATAATGGAAAAAATATAAAGGATCTTGCAAGGGCATTTGAAATAAGTGAGGTTCAAGTTAGAAATATAATTCGCACAAGTGGGAAGTGTATAAATTAATAAAAAGGATAGCAGCTGCTATCCTTTTCTCATGTTTAAAATATTTTTAGATAGTTCATTTATACTATCTGTTAAAATTGTAAGTTTTCCTTCAATTCTAATAAGTAAGTACATACTTATAGCAATTGGAAAGCCTACATTTGCAATCAGAACTTCTAAATTACCATCCATATATTATATTAAAATACTAAGTCGTAGTTAGTAGTATCAGTTTCAACAACTTTTGCAGAAACTAAAGATGCTAAATCAGCTCCACCAGGTGCAAATATGTTTTTCTCTTTTATAAGTTCCATAGTAGTTTTTACTTCTTCTTCTGTTAAGTCTTCTCTTGGATTATCAACTGTTAATGATACCTTCTTATCATCTGTAGTTTTGAAAGTCATAACTAATTTTCTATTTAATTCCATAATAAAATCCTCCTAATAATATTAATTTTAATAATATAAAGTATTTCAAAATTTAAAACCTTAATTGATAGTTATTTAAAAATGATATTTTGAAATGTTTCGCCGATACGTCGCTCAAACAAAGCGAATTTTATGCTAAAGTTGTGTTGTCTATTTTAGCTATTTCTAAAACTGGATATTGTTGAAGAGATTCTATAGCACTTGCTACTTCGTATACATTTTCATTTGATGCATTGTGTTTTACATTTGAGAATGTTTTGCTTTTTACTTTAGTTTTGCCTGTTGAGTCATCTTTTCCTAAATCAAATTTTAATCTAAGTCCTGCTGGATTATTTAATACTGTAACTGCCATATAGTTACCTCCTAAATTTTATTTAAGCCATTTGTAAAGCTTATATTTATATATTACTTAGAAAGGTGTAAGCAGGGTTTTAATGTATTTTTCTAAAGTATATTTAAAAGTATTTTCCTCGAAAGTTTTTATATTAAAAACTACAATTATATTAAAGAAAGTTGATTTTAGATTTTATTAATAAATTTATAAAAGATGATACTAAATATATAATTTAAGTTTAAAATTTTAGGAGGTTAATATGAAAATAAGAAAAGAAGATGTATATGAACATTTAGAAATGTTATATGAAATTGTGGGAGATGAAAAGTATTTAGAGATAATTAGAATGTATGGAGGAAGCAATCTTTATATACCAACGTATAAAGCTACTATTAGAAATAGCAGAAATAGAGAAATTAGAAAAAGGTATAATGGGGTTAATTTAAGTTTGCTTGCTGCTGAGTATGGTATGAGCGTTAATAATTTAAGAAATATTGTTAAAGAAGATTAAAAAGTTATACTATAGTAGTAAAAATAGTATATAAATATTATTTAAAGTAAGTTAAATTAGAATAAAAAACAAACTATAAGGTAAAAAATTATCAAGTGGAGTAAAAATAAATGATAGCAATAGCTAAAGCCTTATATACGCTAGAGTAATAACAAGAAACTTAAAGCTAACACTATTAGGTAATTATATATAAGATAATAAGGTAATATATTTTTTTGCATAAAATCACTAATATATACTCATGAGATAAAATATACAAGTTTGACTATATATTGGAGGCTAAATGTATGAAAATATTGGTTCTATCAGAATCCTTTATAATAAGAGATTCACTAAATCATCTTTTAAATGAAACGCTAAATACAAATGATATAATAACATCTTCAAATGCAAATCATTTATCAAATGAAGATCTTTTAGAAGTTGATTTATCATTTATAGACATTAATAAAAATAACATTAATATAGTAGAAAGATTAAGCAAAATAAGGAATAAATTTGAAAATCTTAAAATAATGATTTTAGATAGTCAAAAAGATATAGAGTTATTTATAAAATCAGTAGACTATGGTATTGATGGATATATATTAAATATAGATGATAAAGATGAATTTATTTATATAATAAAGAAAGTATTAAATGGAAAGAAATTTTATGATTCGGAATTACTACAATATACTATACATAATGAAAAAACAAATAATGAAATTGACCTTACTAACAGAGAAAAATGTGTACTAAACTATGTATGTAAAGGTCTTAGCAACAAAGATATTGCAAATGAATTAAAAGTAACTGATTATACTATAAAAAAGCGTGTAAGTAATATACTTAGTAAGTTACATCTTAGAAGCAGGCAAGATATAATTTTATATGCACAGGATAATCATATAATAGATGAGATTATTTAAAATAGTTAAAGCAGTGATAGTAATGATATTTCTTACTTTAATTTTTATGGGATATATTACTCAACAGTTTAGATATAAATTTAATAATATTAATTAAAAGCAAGTAAGTTTCTTATGAAATTTACTTGCTTTTTTAGCAATTGATGAAGTTGTTGGTCATATAAATATTGCCATATGTGGTTTAAAGTATTTCGATGAAAGTCCATAAAGAAAAGGGAATTTTTATACTAAAGTAGTATAAAAAATACACCTATATTAGAATTAATGATAGTAATAATACTAATAAAACACTAATATAATAAGTTATCAGAATAATAAACTTTAAAATAATAACATAAATAAAAGGAAGTATTTAGATGTGAGGAAGTATATAGAAAAAGTGGTTAAGTCATATAAATAACTTAATATTTTGTGGGGGGGATA
>NZ_CATXCO010000172.1:0-5171 GCF_958366745.1 uncultured Romboutsia sp. | reverse complement strand
TCTTGATTTCTATTATTTTTTACTTGTAATTGAATATACTGGTATACCTATTAATGTTATTATTATACCTCCTAAAGCAATTAATGTAGCTGTTAACAATTGATTTATTATAACAAATAAACCTCCTATTATTGCTATAGCTGGTATAATTGGATATAAAGGTACTTTATATGGTCTTTGTAATTCAGGTCTATCCTTACGAAGCTTAATAACTCCTATAAATGTTAACACATAGAATATCCAGATTGTAAAAACAGTTAAATCAGTTAGTAAGTTAAATTGTCCTGTTAAAGCATATATTGATGCTAAAACAGCTATTAACCAAATAGAATTAGCAGGTACTCCACCTTTATTTAACTTAGCTAAAGAATCACTTGCTGGTAATGTTTTTTTTACAGCTAATGTATAAGCTACCCTTGGACCTGTTAGTAAATATCCATTAAGTGCTCCAAACACTGATATTAATATACCTACTGTTATAATTTTACCTCCTATATTACCAAAAATTCTTTCTGCAACAAGTGCAGCTGGTGCTGTGGCTTGTGCTAATTCTGAAGCTGGTGCAACCCATAGATATGCTAAGTTTATAACTATATATACTGCCATTACTATAGATATACCTCCAACTATTGCTTTTGGTAAATCTTTTCCTGGATCTTTCATTTCTCCAGCTAATGCTCCAACATTTATCCAACCATCATATGCAAATAATGTTGCTATTAATACTTGTCCTAATGCTCCTGTTACTGTTGCTCCAGGTCCAACTAAAGGTTGAAGTATAGGATTTCCATTACCTTTTATAAATCCAAATATTATGATAACTATTAATGGTACAAGTTTACCAATCGTAGCTACAGTTTGTATTACTCCTCCAAAAGATGATCCTACTGTATTTAAAAATGCTATAAATAATATTGTTACTATAGCTATAACTAAAACCATCATCATATTCGAATCTGGATTATACCCTAGTAATTCAAGTATTTGTTTTGCAAATATTACTCCTAAAGCTGCTATAGTTCCTGGAAAAAATAGTACAGTTTGCATCCAACCAGTTAAGAAGCCTAGTTTCTTACCATAAATCTCTTCAATATATACCATCATACCGCCTGTCTTTGGTATTGCAGCTGATACTTCTGCTGCTGTTAAACCTGCTGTTATTGTTATAATACCTCCTATTACCCATGCTATCATTCCAAGTCCTGGACCACCATTAGTTGCTGTATATATAGCTTGAGGTTTAAAAAATACTCCTGAACCTATAACTACTCCTATTACTGTTGAAAGTGCTGCTGATAAACCTAACGTTTTTTTAAGTTCATTATTCATTAAGTTCCTCCTTATGTCATTTATATTATTTAGTACTTAACTGGTTTTATAATATTATCATTCCCACTTTCTATTTAAATATTAAAATTTACTTTTCTTATCTACTTGGTAGTATATTTTTAACAAAAAAAGACCTAAGTTTTAAACTTAAGTCTTTTCTATATTTTATTCATCTAATTTTAACACTGACATAAATGCTTTTTGAGGAACTTCAACAGATCCGATTTGTCTCATACGTTTCTTACCTTCTTTTTGCTTTTCAAGAAGCTTCTTCTTACGAGATATATCTCCTCCGTAACACTTAGCAAGAACATCTTTTCTAAGTGCACTTATAGTTTCTCTAGCTATTACCTTATTACCAACAGCTGCTTGTATAGGTACTGCAAACTGATGTCTTGGTATTTCATTTTTAAGTTTTTCACACATAGCTTTACCTCTTGAGTAAGCACGAGATTCATGAACTATAAAGCTAAGTGCATCTACTTGTTCTTTATTTATTAATATATCTAATTTAACTAGAGTTGAAGGAACATATCCCTTAACTTCATAATCTAATGATCCATATCCTCTAGTTCTTGATTTTAATGCATCAAAGAAATCATATACGACCTCATTTAAAGGTAAATCATAATGAAGCATAACTCTCTTTTCATCTATATACTCCATATTTATCATTGTTCCACGTCTTTCTTGACATAGTTCCATAACTGTACCTACGTAATCTTTAGGAACTATTATGTCTCCTTTAACTATAGGCTCTTCTATCATTCTTATTTCACTTGGTTCAGGTAAGTTAGTTGGATTTTGTATCATTACTACTTCACCATCATTTTTAGTTACTCTGTATATAACAGATGGAGCTGTAGTAACTAAGTTAAGATCATATTCTCTCTCTAATCTTTCCTGTATTATTTCCATGTGTAAAAGTCCTAAGAATCCACATCTAAATCCAAATCCTAAAGCAGCTGAAGTTTCAGCTTCAAATTCAAGTGCTGCATCATTTATTTGCATTTTTTCAAGTGCATCTCTTACATTTTCATATTTTTCACCTTCACCTGGATATATACCACAGTAAACCATTGGAGTTGCTTTTTTGTACCCTGCCATAGGTTCGTCTGTAGGATTATTTGCATCTGTTATAGTATCCCCAACTTGACAACTTCTTATATCTTTTATACTTGCTGCTATGTATCCAACATCTCCAGCAGATAATTCATCAAGCTCTCTTTGTCCTGGAGCCATTACACCAACTTCAGTTACTTCAAACTTTTTGTTAGTATTCATCATCTTGATTGTCATACCTTTTCTTACGCTACCTTCAAATACTCTAACGTAAGCTACAACACCTTTATAAGCATCATAGTATGAGTCAAATATTAAAGCTTTTAAAGGTGCTTCTTTATCTCCTGTAGGAGCAGGTACTTTTTCAACAATAGCTTCTAATACATCTTCTATATTTAATCCACTTTTAGCAGATATAAGTGGCGCATCACTTGCATCAAGTCCTATTATATCTTCTATTTCTGCTTTTATTTCATCAGGCCTTGCACTTGGAAGATCTATTTTATTTATAACTGGTAAAATTTCTAAGTCTTGATCTAACGCTAAATAAACGTTAGCTAATGTTTGAGCTTCAACACCTTGAGCAGCATCAACTACTAGTAATGCCCCCTCACAAGCTGCTAAACTTCTTGATACCTCATAGTTAAAGTCTACGTGACCTGGAGTATCTATAAGATTTAAGAAATATTCATTTCCATCCTTAGCTTTATATACTAATCTTATATTTTGAAGCTTTATAGTGATTCCTCTTTCTCTTTCAAGATCCATATTATCTAATAACTGATCTTTCATTTCTCTTTCACTAACAAGTCCAGTTTTTTGTATTAATCTATCAGCTAAGGTAGACTTACCGTGGTCTATATGTGCTATTATACTAAAATTCCTAGTTCTACTTTGTTTATTGTCCACCTTGGTTCCTCCTTTTTTATTATCATAACTTTTATTTTATAATATATCCCCTTTTATGTAAATAACCGTTATGTTATAAAACCAAAAACTTATTTTTCTTATATAATTCTCTCCTATTTATACATTAAATATTTAAAACTTCTTAATAGTAAAAATAAGACTTAAATATTTAAGTCTTATTTTTATTATCATTATATAGTTTTATTATTTTATCCTTAGCTTTATATATTTCATTTATTTTTTCACCAATATTAACTTTAATATCATCCATATTTATATCATCTATAAAAGAATTTAAAAGATATGCATCAGTTCCTAACATATCTTTTGCACTTTTATCTATTATAAATATACATATACTTAAATTCGTAATCATAGCTAGAATAAATAAAACTTTAAATACAACCTTAATTTTTCTTCTTTTTAATTTTTTATGAATCTTTTTTTCTAGCCTACTCATACTTAATCTCCTAGACTATTATCTATTTTGCTTAAAATATTCATCTAAAATTTCTGCAATATATTTTGCTGAAGCCTTTGCTTCTTCTGAAGAGGTACCATTGCTTCCTACTTCTATTAACATATGATTTTGAGCCATATATTGATTGAATTTCCCAACTGGTTTTTCTACTACAGATAAAACCAGTTCTGGATATTTCGTTTTAGCAAATTTAGTTATATCTTCAGCTAAAGATTTTACTTCATCTACATTCGGATTTCTCATACCTACAACAAAAAAGAATTTAGCCACTTTTTCACCCTTATAAGTTGTAGACATTCTTTCATGCTCTTTTTGTATATCAGCATCAGTCTTAAGATCCCTTCCATCTCTATGTAAATCTATAGCTATATTTATACTTTTATGAGTATTTAACATTGATTTTACAGTTTCTAAACTACTTATATAAGATTTAGTAAAGTCAGGATAATCATGGTATTTTGTACTATGTGCAATTCCCCAACCTTTTTTACTTAATTGTTCTGTCAATAGTGTTCCAACCTCAATTACTGACTTTTCCTTATTTTGTGAGTGATAATTCCCTTCAGGAGAATCTGAATAAGTTTCCCCTGCATGAGAGTGATATATTAACATAGTAGGATTTTCTTTAGTTAATCTGATGTCATTTTTATATTCACTAGATGACACAGATACATTTTCTTTATTATTAGAGTTACTGTTTAATGTAGGAATATTTTCTTCTCCTATATGAACTTTTATATAATCTTCTTCTTTATTAGCAGTTTTATCTACTTCATCTTCTTTTTCTTTTGAATTATCATCCTTTGTACTAGACTCTGGATAAGATGACTCTATTAAAAATTTAAGAAATTCTTCCTTGTCCATACTATAAGACATAATTGGTAAAATAAAAATCAAAACACAGGCTATACTTATAACCTTCTTAGTTTTTCTCAACATACTTTTCCTCCTTAATTGGTTATTCTACCTGGATGGAGAGATCTATTTAATCCTTCACTTATTATTATCGATAAATTTTCTATCGTTTCATCTATGTCTTTAGGTGTTACTATTAAATTTTTATCATATGGATCTAACGACTCCTTTATAAGATGATATTTCTCATCTTCCTTAAGTTGTTTTAACATATTGTAAAAATTTTCACCTTCATTTGATTGACTAATTAAATTATCTATGGCTAAATCTAATACATCACTAGTTAATGTAGCTGCATCTACCACAGTCGGTACTCCTATAGCTATTACATCAACACCTAAATAATCTTTATTTAATGCTTTTCTTTTATTTCCAACACCTCCGCCTGGAGATATTCCAGCTGTAGATATTTGTATAGTTGAATTCACTCTTTCCATCTTTCTTGATGCTAATGCATCTATTGCAATTACCCTAT
>NZ_CATXCO010000171.1:0-5212 GCF_958366745.1 uncultured Romboutsia sp. | reverse complement strand
AAACACTTTCATAAAATAAATAAAAAATATGCATTAATTAAATTAATGCATATTTTTTTATTTATCATATAATTGCAAAAAGTATTTGAAAATAATTATCATTTAAAGTAGAATAGTATTAAATATACAAATAACTAGACGCAGTATAATTATTTAATATTATATTGTATAAATTAGGTAATAAGGAGGAAGATTTAATGTGGATATTATTTGCATTTGGTGCTGCATTATTTGCGGGATTAACAGCAATTTTAGCTAAAATAGGAATTAAAAATGTTGATTCAAATGTGGCAACAGCAATACGAACTATTATTATATTAATTTTTTCATGGTTGATGGTTTTTATAGTTGGATCTTTTAACACTATATCAGATATAAGTAATAAAACATTGATATTTTTAATCTTATCTGGATTGGCAACAGGAGGATCATGGTTATGTTATTTTAAAGCACTTCAACTTGGAGATGTAAATAAAGTAACACCTATAGATAAATCAAGTACAGTACTAACTATGATACTTGCATTTATAATACTAGGAGAAAGTCTTAAATTTACAAAAATACTTGGAATGATAGCTATTGCTATAGGTACATACATGATGATTATAAGAAAAGAGGAAGATGAAAAATCTATAGAAAGTAACAAATGGATGTTTTATGCAATACTATCAGCAGTATTTGCTAGCTTAACTTCCATTCTTGGAAAAATAGGCATATCAGGTATTGAATCAAATCTTGGAACAGCAATTCGTACAATAGTAGTTCTTATTATGGCTTGGATAGTTGTGTTTGTAACTAAGAAACAAGGAGATATAAAGAATATAGATAAGAAGAGCTGGGTATTTATAGGTTTATCTGGTATAACAACAGGACTTTCATGGTTATGTTATTATAAAGCACTTCAAGATGGAGAAGCAAGTGTTGTGGTTCCTATAGATAAATTAAGTATATTGGTTACAGTTGCATTTTCATATGTATTCTTAAAGGAAAAGTTAAACAAGAAGTCATTTATAGGACTTATTATGATTGTAATTGGGACATTGATATTATTAGTATAGTAGCTTAATATTAATAAAAATGCTTAACTTGATAAATATAATTTAAATATTTCAAATTTATCAAGTTAAGCATTTTTTACGTACCATGAAATTATGATATAAAATTTTTTGTTGATAACTTATAAATATAAATAATATCAATAACTTCAGAAACGTAAAAATGACATTTTGAGCAACGGATGTGACCGAAATGCTTCGCCAACACGTTGCTCAAAGCGGTAGCGAGTGTCATATCGTTGGCGACATGAGCGTAGCGAATTTTTTATTTACTTATTTATAAATTCTATAATTTTTTCATATGAGTCTTTAGCATCATTATAACCATCATTATATAATGCTATTAATTTCTCTTTATTTTTTTCAACCTGGCTAACTTTAACTGGAGATTTAGGTCGTATAACAAAAACTTCCTCTTTTTCTTCTAAAGATTTTATTAAATCTAAACTTTTATTATAGTTTAGATGTCTATTTTCAATAGATTTCACTAATTTGGGATATTTTTTATACTTTCTTTTTATAGCAGATATGAACTTTACTTTACTTTTTCTGTAAGTTCTATCTCTAGTAAGCACTACTATATTTTTATTACATCCTTGTTTTAAGGCATACTCTATGGGAATAGAATCAGATACACCACCATCTACTAGTTTATAGCCATCAACTTTTACGATATTTGCAAACATAGGTATAGAACAAGATGCTTGTAGATACATTATATCTTTTTTCATATCTTTTAGCTGAAAATACTCAGCTTCTCCTGTCTCACAGTTTGTAGCAACTACGGTAAATTTACTTTTAGATTTATTAAATGTTTCATAATCATAAGGGTATAATTCATTAGGAATTTTATTAAACATTAAATCCATACCAAATATAGAACCAGTTTTTATTAAATTTCTAAAACTAAGATATTCTTTATCATGCAAATAGTCAATATTAGTTCTAAAGGCTCTATTATATTGTTTTGATAAATATGAAGCTGCATGGCATCCTCCTGCAGAAACACCGACAACTAAATCAACTTCTATATTTTTATCGATAAAGAAATCTAAAACACCAGCAGTATAAATTCCTCTCATACCACCGCCTTCTAAAATCAACCCTACTTTGTCCATAATATCCCTCCTAGATATAAATATATAATATATTTTAGTACAAAGGTTTATTTATGTATATAAAATTATAAACTACTATATAAATATATATTATTTACAAAATAAGCGTTATATAAAATAGTTATATATAATTTTTTATACTATAATAATATAGAAGTGATACAATAGGAGGAAATAGAGATGAATAAATCTAAGGTGTACTTTACTAATTTAAGAACTAATTCTAATATGACATTACTACAAAAGTTAGACAGATTAGTTAAAAAAGCAGGGATAGAAAATATTGATTTTAATGAAAAATTTGTAGCAATTAAAATTCATTTTGGAGAACCAGGAAACTTAGCATATTTAAGACCAAATTATTCTAAAGTAATAGTAGATTTAATAAAGTCTAAAAAAGGAAAGCCATTTTTAACAGATTGTAACACTCTTTATGTAGGAAGAAGAAAAAACGCAATAGAGCATATGGATGCAGCTTATGAAAATGGATATAATCCATTTGCTACAGGATGTCATGTTATAATAGCTGATGGTCTTAAGGGAACTGATGAAGCAATTATACCAGTTGAAGGTGGAGAATATGTTAAAGAAGCTAAAATTGGTCAATCTATAGCAGATGCAGATATATTTATAAGTATGAATCACTTTAAAGGTCATGAATCAACTGGATTTGGTGGGGCATTAAAAAATATAGGTATGGGATGTGGTTCTCGTGCTGGTAAAATGGAAATGCATTGTAGTGGAAAACCAGTTGTAAATCAAGATAAATGTGTATCTTGTGGAGCTTGTAGGAAAATGTGTGCTCATGGTGCCATTAGTTTTAACGAAAATAAAAAAGCAAATATAAATCATGATAAATGTGTAGGATGTGGACGATGTATAGGAACTTGTAATTTTGATGCAATAGAAAACCTTGAATATTCTGCAAATGATATATTAAATAAAAAAATAGCAGAGTACTCAAAAGCAGTACTTAGTGGAAAAGAACATTTCCATATAAGTTTTGTAGTTAATGTATCACCAAACTGTGATTGTCATGCAGAAAATGATGCGGCAATTATTCCAGATGTGGGAATGTTTGCATCATTTGACCCAGTTGCACTTGATATGGCTTGTGTTGATGCAGCTAATAAACAAGTTGTTATAAGAGATAGTTATTTAGGAGAAAAAGAACAACATACAAGTGATCACTTTATAAATAATCATCCAGAAACTAATTGGGAAGTATGTATAGACCATGCTGTTAAATTAGGGTTAGGAAATAAAGAATATAAATTAATAGAAATATAAAAATAGTACATATTATAGAAAAAAGTTGCCATTTTATATCTAATATTTATGGCAACTTTTTTATGTTAATATACACTTATATTTTTATAAATATATAAGTATTTTAAAGATTTAATATCTATGAAAAAATTAGAAATATACAAATCTATAAATTTGTATATATAGCTTTTACAAAATAAAAGTATTGAATATGTAAATTTTTTTTATTTATTCATAGATTAGATTATACAACTAAAAAGTCATTACTCAGAGATTTTATGAAATGAGGTCATAAGTGTGAGAGTAATAGAAGTAATACTAATTTCAATAGCTATTTCATTAGATATATTTAGTGTAATGCTTTGTAAGGGCTCAATAATAAATAAAGTAAATATAAATAAACTAATGAAGATGGGTATTATATTTGTAATATTTCAATCTATAGCAATTATACTTGGTAACTTAGCTATAAATATTCCTATATTAAAACATGAATTTAATGAATTAGGGAAAGGTTTCGCAGGGATTATATTTATTGTAATTGGTATTAATTTACTAAAAAAAGGTTTTAATAACGAATTTATAGAAGAAAGACTTTCAGGTATAGGTACAATGTATAAAGACATAGTATCAACATCATTATTATTTAGTTTAAAGGTATTTTTTATTAGTATTGGGTTTTTAATACTTAAAGCTAATATATTAATGATATCATCAATTTTAATTTCAATAAGTACATTATCTGTAATACTAGGAGTTTACTTAGGATACTTTATAGGTTATGAACATAAAGTAAAATCTTATCTAGTTGGAGGTACTATATTAATTCTGAGTGGAATATATACAATTTTTAGATTTTAGATAGGGGGGACTTTTTATGGGTTTAACACATGAAGCTTCAAGAGTTGCATTTAGCGCTTTAATAAATTCTACTATAAAATATGTAAACAAAGATAGAGAGAAAAGCTTAATGAAATTAGTAGATTTATCAGAACGTTTTATGGGAGATAATTATCCAAAAGAATCATATGAAGGTGCTAGAAGTTTAATACAAGATCCTGATGGAAAATGGATGAAATACTTAAATAAGGCATTAGATGAGATTCATCCTAATATAATTAAAACAGCAGCACTTAATCTTGGATTTGAAGCAGGTCTTTATAGTACTAAAAAAATACGTAAAATGAGAGAAGTACATGAGTGTAATATACCATGGGCAATACTTATTGACCCAACTAGTGCATGTAATTTAAGATGTAAAGGTTGTTGGGCAGCTGAGTATGGACATAAATTAAGCTTAAGTTACGATGAGTTAGACAATATTATTACACAAGGAAAAGAGCTTGGAATTTATTTTTACTTATACACAGGAGGAGAGCCATTAACTAGAAAAGATGATTTACTAAAGTTATGTGAAAAACATAATGATTGTGAATTTCATGCATTTACTAATGGGACTTTAATTGATGATGAATTTTGTAAACGAGTTGTTGATGTAGGAAACTTCACTATGTCTGTTAGTATAGATGGTAGCAAAGAAGTTAACGATGAAAGACGTGGAGAAGGCGTATATGATAAGATTATGACAGGCATGGAAAAATTAAAAGAGTATGGTATATTATTTGGAACATCAGTATGTTATACAAGTCAAAATGTATACAGTGTTACTAGTGACGATTTTTTAGATATGTTAATAGAAAAAGGTAGCCGATTTATATGGTATTTCCACTATATGCCAGTTGGAAATGATGCAGTAACGCAGCTTATGCC
>NZ_CATXCO010000170.1:0-5221 GCF_958366745.1 uncultured Romboutsia sp. | reverse complement strand
TAGAATATGCAATAAAATCACCTATTAATAGATTCGTTGGTAGTTGAATTAAATATCTATCTGCACAATATCTAGCAGCATTATGCCCTGCCAAGCTACCTGTACATATTGCCTCTGCGTGAACTCACTAAATGCAACTTTTATTCATAGCTTATATGACTATAGTGATTTACCAGAAGATACTTTTGGACAAAGGTTAAAGAAACTAAGACTTTTAAAAGGATTATCTCAATATGAGCTAGGAAATCAAATTGGTATGCAACATAGTATGATAGGATCTTATGAACGTGATGAATTTTGTCCTACTTTAGAATCTATTAATAAATTAGGTTCCATATTAGATATTAATATTTTATGTAGTGAAGGATATTCAAAATTCTTACTTGAATCATCTAGTTTCAAGGACAAGTTATTTAAATGGAGATTAGAAAATAACTTAACTAAAAAATCTGCTTCTAAATTACTTGGTATTTCAGAAAGAGGTTATAGTTTATGGGAGGATGGTGTAATTATGAGCATAACTACTTATTATAAGATAAACAATAAATTATCTAAATATAATTTAATATAATAAATATATATTGTATTGAATAGTTTATTTTAATATATTTGTTGCATTAATATTAGATTAAATATATTGATTTTATGAAACGTGTATATTTAAATAATAATGTATATTTTTATTAACTTATCAATATAATATAAATATCTATATAGATATGGTACTGTATACCATATTGACAAAATCAATATTATACAGTATTATTTAAGTAGCTCATCTACCAAGTTGTAGAAGGAGAAAGCTGGATTTCGCACTGCGATAACCAGCCTTTTTTATTTTATACCATTCCTTTTATAGCTATTATACGCCTCTTTATACTGATCTTTATTTCTTTTTAAAAAAACAGGAAATGCTGTTATAAATTCATAATAAATACTCTTATCTCTATTTACTTTTTCTTTTAAAATAACGATATAATCATCATTTCCATATGTATACCTAATATAAATTTTACGAATTTTATTTTTCTTTTTATCTAACTCTATCTCAACCCATTGATCTATATGCTTATCATCTGCATTAGCAAGTTCTATAACTTCACTTATTCTATGTATCCTATATAATCTATATAAACATTCTACTCTACTCAAATATATAAATTCACCTTTAGCTCTTATAGTCTCACATTCTACTTGGCAACTTTCATATTCAGGTGTGTTATAGCAAGGAAAAACTTGAATATATTCCTTTTTATCTATTGATATAATATGATAAAATCTTTCTGCTTTTGTTAAAGTTATGTTTGTATATCTATCTTCCTCATTTATAGCATCCTTATTCATAACTTTAATATTTTTATTCATATTAAAAAATATAAATTTACCTTTATATTTAGGTCTCTTATCCTTATTCATAAATCCATTTTTAAAGTCTTCATATGCTGAATCAATTATTTCTTCTATGCTATCTCCATTATAAAAAATAGGTGGAGTAAGCTTGCTTTTATCCACTAATACCACCCCTTTGGATTCCATATAAACAAGTTAAACTTAGCCTCATATTTGCTTGTCTTTCTATATAAATCTATATTACCTTTTTCTATTATATATTTAATTAAAATATCTTTACCCTTGTTAGAATTTTCATTATATAACCCTCTATGTAAATAAGATATCGCACCAATTAAAAGATCTGTTAGTTGTAATATTTCAGATTCTCTTGAATTAATTTGATATATACCTTTTATAACTTCTTCTTTTGAATCATATATATTATTGCATAACACCTTCCTAAGTTTTTTAACTCTAGGACCTCCCTTAGTATCCTTTATATCTATAAATATATTATAATAACTATCATAATCTATCAGTGTATTTAGCAATGTAAAGTACATTTTATAATACCAAGTATTATAATCACCATCATTATATTTATTATGGTCTAATTCATTCTTATTTTTAGCAACTAGTCCTCTAAAACTTAAATTCTTATTATCAAAGAAATAATCTATTAATTCTTTATACATATCTATTTTAGATATTGAAACCTTAGTCCATTTAATTTCATTCCACGTGCTTACATTATGTTTTTTCTTTATATTTCTTATATCTTCAAAAATTTCTTGTTTTTCTTCTTTACTACATGTTATAGCACCTAATACCATAATATCACTACTATCATTTGGTAAATGACAGCTTTCATCACAATAAATATTATACATATTGTAATTTCCTTTCATTTTATAGTTAACATAATTTTCATTTTATTGATTTATACATAATACTAATACTATATATAGTATTTTTTTGCTATCCCTATACTATATATAGTATATATTATTTTTTATAAGTTTAGTAATTTTTTTACGTTTTATTTCATATTTACCCATTAATATATTAAATTCTAATTCATTTTATAATTATAACATTTATATCTAAAATATAATATAAATATATTAACTATTTATATTATTGCAATCTGGTATTATTATAATTATATTACTTTATTAAAAGCCAATAAACCCAGCATGGGATAGCGGAGCAACGGTTTTATCCCATGCGCCTACCAAACAGCACACCATAATGCCGAAACCAACCAAAAACACAAAAAATCTAAATACAAAGCTATGCACAAAAAAATCTAACCAACTAAATTATCTAAAACGTGAAGGCACAACACCCCCTATAAGGAAAGTAACCTAAAAAACTAGAAAACTGGGCATTGGGCTTAGGGCAGTGAATGGCTACTTAAAAGAAGCTACGAACACAAATGAACGGATAAGATACGTAGCAGACTTGATATGAAATATGATGTTTGCGAAGTATGTTAGTAGTGAATGTGTGAGTGCTTTTTAAGTTAGTCAGAGGGGCATAGCCGATAGGCTTAAATTATACTCATAAACTATCTATACAAAATAAATTTTTATATTACTACAAAGCTATGGAAAAAGTCGAGTTAGCGATTGTAGTGGAAATCCTTTTGAGTGGTTTTTGCTCAAAAGATTGTAACGTAAAGCGCGGTGGCGAAGCCAAACTCCATAAGTATTAAAATTATATATACTAACGATAACATAAGTAATATCTATATAAATAACAATATCTATAATATATAACCCTAATAATAATGCTAATTACTAACCTAGTCGTAAAATATAGTGAATATCTAAAATATTGATATTAATATATATAATACAATTATAAAAATTTCATGCAGTAAGTTTTTAGTCTGGCATCACAGTTTGTAGCGGTTTTTGCTACAATCTGTGAAGTCAGACTGACCCTAGAGTTTTGACCCTAGAATATAAATAAAGATAGTTGAGGTAGGAGTGTTTTTTGCTCCTACTTCAACTATCTACATATACTATAAAAATCTCTATCATTTAAACTGAAAGCATTCATCTATATAAGTTTATATCAATATAAACATTCACCTATCTTATATAAAGATAAAAGGGATTGGTGGAGGGGGAGCAGAGCGCGCGGCGGGAAGTATGGTGCAAGCTGAAACGGAATAAATAGTTAGCACATAAATAAAGCTACATTTTAGCTCATATTAGAATCTTAAAATCCTCTAAACATATGAGCTAAAATGTAGCATCACCTTGTATGTCTTAGTTTTTATGAAGTGTAAGTTTGCACCATACCGGGGCTGAATAACCGAAGGTTTAACTTATCAATTCATTATCTACTACAAATCACTTATGCGAAGCATATATACTTAAAATACCTTATATAAGAATATCTTGTCTAAATAAAAAAGATTCATCATTTCTTAATCACTGTCTATAAACACGACTCACCATAAAAAATTAGCTCACTTATAATTAACAATATTTCTAACCTGAGCTTCACTAATACCAAACTTTCTAGAAATAGACTTATAATCACCAGCAAAAACTTCCCTAATCTTTTTGTTCCTAAAAGACTTAACAAGACTACTCTCATTAGGAATATATAAATTACTCCCACCAGCAAGCCTAACCAAATCCTTAAAAGCGTCAATCCCTATAATATCAACAATATCCATAACACTATCAGGTAGATCATCCCTAGTTAAACTATCTAACACTAAAATCCCCCCTCAAAAACATTATAACTATATATTCTATATCAAAATCAAAGCATCCTACTAAATTTATAAATTCTTTTAATATACTATTTAAACACTCCTAGACTAAATTATTATAAAAATTAACTTTACTAAAACAATATAGGAGGTAA
The DNA here is from genome assembly GCF_958366745.1 of uncultured Romboutsia sp. NCBI lineage: Bacteria > Bacillati > Bacillota > Clostridia > Peptostreptococcales > Peptostreptococcaceae > Romboutsia > uncultured Romboutsia sp. The sequence goes on along the minus strand of NZ_CATXCO010000170.1, from coordinate 1,000 downwards.
TACTATGAAATGGTATCTAGACTTTGGACATGGAGGAAAAGATTCAGGCGCAATTGGAACTAACAAAACAAAAGAAAGCGACACAGTATTAAAAATAGGAATGTTAATAAAAAATAACCTTGAACAAGCCTTTGAAAAAGTAATAACTACACGTGAAGAAGACAAATACTACTCACTAGATTATAGAAGCTCAAAAGCAAATAAAGAAAACTGTGACTACTTCGTAAGCATACACATGAACTCATCAACCAATAAATCTGCTAAAGGAGTTGAAGTATGGGTATATGACGAAAAAAGCAAACTATATACCCTATCAAAAGATATATGCACTAACTTATCAAAAGCAATAAATACACCTAATCGTGGAGTTAAAATTTCAAAAAACTTTTCAGTGCTCAAAAAAACTAAAATGCCAGCACTATTAATAGAAATAGACTTTATATCTAATACATCTGTAGAGGCTTCTTTAAAATCAGATATTTATATAAAAAATATAGCAACTAGTATATCAAAATCACTACTAGCATTTGTAAATAAATCAATAGTTGATGATGGTATCTTTTATAGAGTTTGTATAGGTGAGTTTAAAGATATGTCCACCGCTGTTGAAATAAAAAATACTGCTATATCTAAAGGTTTTAATAATACTCATATAATAAATTCTTTATAAAATATTTTTTTCAAAAACTTTAATATATCTTAAAAGCTTTTCTTTTTATACTTAATATCAAGAAGAACAAATCTTCAAATAAATAAATGGAGGTGACTATATGCCTGTTAATGAAATGCAAAACCCATCAAGTCTAAGAATAAAACTAGACTTAGGTATGGAAGATGGAAAAACAAAAGTTAGAAGTAAAACATTCTCAAACTTAAAACATGATGCAACTGCACAAGATGTATATGATGTTGCAGAAGCCTTAATAGGACTTCAAGAACATGAAAAACTTGAAATAGCTAAGATAGATAACACTACTTTAGCTTAGTAAAAAGTCTGTTG
>NZ_CATXCO010000169.1:0-5269 GCF_958366745.1 uncultured Romboutsia sp. | reverse complement strand
TTGATGTTATAGGTATGGATGCTTTTAAGAGTTTAGTTAAGTTTGCTGGTGGGAGCAATTTGTATATTCCTAATGAAGCAAGTCTTGTTAAGGGTGTTAGAAATAGAATGATTAGAGATAGCTTTGATGGGGATTATAGAAAGGTTTCTAGGAGGTTTGGGATTAGTACAGCTCAGGTTAGAAATATTGTTAATTATAAGTGATAAAAACCCTGTCAAAAATACCGACGGGGTTTGTTGTTTATCTATTACTTATAAACCTTATTAAAAGTGGGAAAAAATATTATATATTTAAATGATAATAAGGAGTTGTAAAAATTGGACAATATATGTCAACTATGCGATAGAAAAGTAGATAAACTAACAAAACATCATTTACTACCTAGAGAAGAGGGAGGAAATGAAGAACATATATCTTACATATGTTCAGATTGCCATAGACAAATACATGCTTTATATACTAATAAAGAACTTGCTATAAGGTTAGATAGTATAGATAAATTAAAGAATGATGAAAAAATACATAAATACTTAAAGTTTATAAAAAAGCAACCTGCTAGTAAAATAGCTACAATAAAAAAATCTAGGAATGTAAGAAGATCATAGATAGGTATTGTGAAATTTTACATAATTACTGAACTACGAAGAAACCATAAATGATGAAGAGTTTTCATTTGATAATGAAGGTAGTGGAGATATATCTAAAAAACTTAGATATGTAAGGCTTGTACCTGTTAAAAAATATTTAAATAAAATAGATAAAGTAAATAGTAATAAATTAAAAGAGTATGGAGTAAAAGGATTTGCATTCCAAATTGAATTATCTCAGGAGACTATTGATTATTTAAATAATATATAAAAACTAAAAATATGTTTACAAAATATTATAAAATGCATACAATAATATTAACAGTACTCACGACGCCTATCTCAAGTTTACTTGATGAAGCGAACCTTGGTGAGTCTTTTTTTTATAAAATATCGGAGATGACAGAATGAATGATTCCCTTATAATTGGAAAAAACAGTTATTAGGAGAAAGTATTATAAAGTATATCATTTGAATTAGCATCTACTTTTGATTTAGATGTGGATATAAAAATAAGTGTTGATGGAAATTCAGCTATAAATCAAAATGGTATACCTTACAATGCACCTATATCATTTAAGGTTCCTAAAAAACAAGCACAAGAGGCTAGAGAGATTGTAAAATTAGTAAAGAAGCATTATCTATGTAGATAATTAATATAGTTTAATATGTAAATTAAAATACCCTGTCGTAAATACCGACAGGGTATTTTTTAGTTTATAGATTTAATTTAAGGAATTTAATGAATGTTAAGGAAGAATTTCAAAAATAGTACCTTTGTTTAAATCAGTTACTTTAAAAGAGCCATAAACACCTAAATAAAGTCTGGTTTGATTCATATTTGTACCTAAACAAACATAATAAGATGATTCAGATCCAAAATTATAATCGGTTTCAATAATACTAAAATCATTTAGCTTACAACTTCTTGTTGGTCTTGTATAAGCTAAAACTCCTCTTACTGGAGGTTTCGACTCTTCATTTTGGGCAAAATCAGTAAACACAACACTTCCTGTTAAATCTGGTATTCTGTTTCCCATATATGGTTGAACACCTGTAAGTGCAGAACCACTCAACTTATCTGGTTGTGAATCTTTATGAAAATAGCAAACAAGAGGTAAAAGACGCTGTGTTGAAGTTTTTACTGCTTCGTTGTAATAAGCAGTTGTTATATCATTCAAAGTTGAACTATTAGAGCATTCTGCTATAAGGGAAGTAGGAAAATCACCTTCCCATCCTCGCCATCCAAAATTAATAAACTTTTCTTTTTCAGGTTGGGATTTTAAATAAGATTGAACAAGTTGAGTAACAGGTATTGGTCTATAATTAACAAATGAAAAAATTGATTCTACCAAATCTTGACCAACATTGCCCACATATTTTATATATTGGTTATGAAACCTTTGAAATGAAATGCCAGGTATATTACGAACTCCTTTGGCCATTACTGTAAGGGTTTCTTGAATAGATATAGGAAGTTCATCAAAGCGTGTGACTACAGGTGGGTTATTTACTGATGTATTCTTAGTTACATCTATTTCAATTATTTTACCGCAGATTTCAATATTATTCTGACTTAAGTTAAATGGATCATAGCCTGAGCCACCATCTCCAGTTGTTAAAACAAGTTTTCCAGTTTCAGGTGAAAAGTTTAAGCTATTGACACCATTATGATTGAGAAATGGTCTTCTTAGATTAAGTAGTGTTCGTCTTTTTGTAGATTGACCGTTGGGTTTAAAACCCATTCTTCAAATGAGAATAGCTTTTTCATTATTATAGTAAAACTATGTGTATTTCTAACTTTATAACATTTATGTATTTATTATAGCATTGTTATTAATTGCTAGATAATATGATATAATGTAAAAAGATAATAGAAAGGATGTGTAATAATGGCAACAATCGGATTTGAAGAAGAATTATGGGCAAGTGCTGATAAATTAAGAAATAATATGGATGCAGCAGAATATAAACACGTAGTATCACGTAGTATTAGGATTAATATTTTTAAAATACGTTTCAGATACATTCATGGAAAAATATAAAGAACTACTAGAAGAAGATGAAGAATTTGCAGAAGATATGGATGCATACTTAGCAGAAGGAGTATTCTGGGTACCAGAAATAGCTCGTTGGGATTACATAGCAAAACACTCAAAACAAGTAGAAATAGGACAAATAGTAGATAGTGCCTTAGATGCAATAGAAAAAGAAAATGATTCACTAAGAGGAGTATTACCTAAAAACTACTCTAGACCAGAACTAGATAAAAGAATATTAGGAGAAATAATAGACTTATTTACTAATATAAATGTAGGTGGTAAAGAAGGAAAAGAAAAAGATATATTAGGTAGAGTATACGAATACTTCTTAGGTAAATTTGCAGCTAACGAAGGTAAAGGTGGAGGAGAATTCTATACACCAAAATCTATAGTTGCACTTATGGTAGAAATGATTCAGCCTTTCAAAGGATATGTATACGACCCTGCTTGTGGAAGTGGAGGTATGTTTGTTCAATCACTTAAATTCGTAGAAGAACATAGTGGAAGTACATTTGATATAAGTGTATATGGACAAGAAAGTAACCCTACAACATGGAAATTAGCAAAAATGAACTTAGCTATAAGGGGAATAGAAAATAACTTAGGAAGTAAAAATGCAGATACATTCCACGAAGACTTACACAAAAACTTAAAGGCAGACTATATACTAGCAAACCCACCATTTAACCAAAGCGACTGGGGACAACCGTTATTAGTAGATGATGCTAGATGGAAATGGGGAACACCACCTGCTGGTAATGCTAACTACGGTTGGATAGAACATATGCTAGATAAACTTAGTCAAAAGGGGAAAGCTGGAGTGGTTCTTGCCAATGGTTCGCTATCTTCTAATACTTCTAATGAGGGAGAAATAAGAAGAAAAATATTAGAAGATGATTTAGTAGATTGTATAGTAGCATTACCTGATAAGCTATTTTACACTACTGGTATACCTGTATGTATATGGTTCTTTAATAGAGATAAAAAGCACAAAGGACAAACTTTATTTATAGATGCTCGTAAAATGGGTGATATGGTAAATAGAAGGTTAAGAGAATTAAGTGATGAAGATATTAAAAAGATAGCTAATACTTATATAGCTTGGCAAAATGAAGATGGATATGAAGATGTTCAAGGCTATTGTAAGGTGGCAAGTATTGATGAGATAAAGGAACATGATTATATACTTACTCCTGGTAGATATGTAGGTATTGAGGAAGTAGAAGATGATGGGGAGCCATTTGAGGAAAAGATGGAAAGGTTAACTAATACTTTGGCTAATCAGTTTAAGAAGTCTAGGGAGCTTGAGGAAGAGATAAGAAAGCAACTTGGAGGAATTGGATATAAATTATAAAATTACTACAGTAAATAAAATATTTTATAAGGAGGCTAAATATGGAATTTAGAGATTATCTATACTTAGATAAAGATAGGATAAATAAGTATTATAAACAAATAGGAGGAATTATACCTGATATTGATAAAGAAATAGTCGAAAAGAATGTAAAATTTGATGGTAATATCGGGATTAAACCTATAATAAAAGCTAATGGAGATCATATAAGTAAATTTCATACTGAAAAAAATAGAACTTATGATACTGAAGATATATTGAAGTTATTGGAAGTAAAGATATTGGATGAAAATAAAAATATATTTTTCGATTTATCAGATACTGATATAAACTTAGATACTATATTAAAAGGAAGTATAATAAAGTTTGAACAAAGAATAGAAGTACCGTATGAGTTTGATGAGATAGATTTTATAAAATCTATTCTAAATAATCCTACAACATCAGGTGAATTTATAAAAGATATAGTAAATAATAATTCATCTGAAGAAGAACTTTTTAGATCTTTGGTTAAAGACGGAAGACAAATACCGGTATATTTTAATTTAAATGAATCTAAATTATATTCAAATATAAAATCAGAAAATTTAACTATTGATTATGAAGAGTTCGAAAATTATATAGGTGAAGAAATTACAATTTTAGCTAAAGTAGAAAAAAATGAGAGTAGCGATAAGATAAAAATATATGATAGATATAAAGATTTATTTAATATAAATAGAGCTATGAGAAGGCATATAGAAGGTGAAGATGGTGATATCTATATAGATGGTCCTGGTAAGAAGATATCTATAATTGCAATGTATACATAAAACTTAGACAAACAACTTGGAGGTCACAATATGAGTTGTACAGAATGGAAAGAATATAAATTAGATGAAGTATATGAAGTTTCAAATGGGTTATCAAAAAAAAGAGAAGAATTTGGATTTGGATATGAATTTTTAGCATTTACAGATGTATTTAATAATTATTTTGTTCCACAAACACTAGATAATTTAGTTAATTCATCTGAAATGGAAAGAGTAAAGTGTTCAATAAAGAGAGGAGATGTATTTCTTACTAGAACTAGTGAGAAATTAGATGAGTTAGGTAGAAGTTGTGTGGCTCTTAAAGATTATCCTAATGCTACCTTTAATGGTTTTACAAAAAGGCTTAGACCTATAGGAAATGTAGAAATATTACCTGAATATGCTGGGTATTATTTTAGATCACTTAAATTTAGAAATGCAGTAACAAGTATGTCATCAATGACAACAAGAGCGAGTTTAAATAATGATATGATT
>NZ_CATXCO010000168.1:0-5292 GCF_958366745.1 uncultured Romboutsia sp. | reverse complement strand
CAACTGGTTTTGAGCGTAAAAAAGATTTTGAAATGCTTCGCCCACGCAGTGGCTCAAGCAACGGACGAAGTCGTTGGCGACATGAGCGAAGCGAATTTTTTATGTATTAAGTAAATTAGTATAAAAATAAATAATATCAATAGTTTTATAAACATAAAAATTATATTTTTGAGAAATGATATATCGTTGGCAAAATGAGGTGTTTCATCGACATATCTTTTAAGAAAAGCGCATTTTTATATTAATTAAATAAAATAATAAATTGGATTTAGTTATGATTAAAAATAAAATTATTGTAAAAAATGATTTATTTTATATTTAAATTTAAAAATGCAACTTGAAAATAAAAAATTGCAAAAAAATAGTTGAAATTTAGAAAGATAATCGCTATAATGTATATAAATGAATGATTGTATTAAAAATATGCATTATTAAAACTTTTATAAATTATTTATACAATGAAAATAAGGAGGGATTTAGATGGATGCAATACTTAAACTGATAGGCAATATGAATACATTCTTATGGTCTTATATATTAATAGTAATGCTAATAACATTAGGACTTTATTTTACTTTTAGGACTAAATTTGTTCAATTTAGATACTTTGGAGAGATGTTTAGATTATTAGGTGATGGAGCATCTAAAGATTCTAAAAAAGAAGGTAAAGTATCTTCATTCCAAGCCTTTTGTATGAGTACAGCATCAAGAGTTGGAACAGGAAATATAGCAGGGATAGCAATTGCAATTATAGGAGGAGGTCCTGGAGCTATATTTTGGATGTGGATTATAGCTTTAATTGGATCAGCATCAAGTTTTGTTGAAAGTACATTAGCTCAAATATATAAAGTAAAGGATGGAGACTCATTTAGAGGAGGTCCAGCTTATTATATAGAACAGGGATTAAATAAGAAATGGCTAGGTGCAACTTTTGCAGTATTAATAACTATATCTTTTGGATTTGTATTTAACGCAGTTCAAGCTAATACTGTAGCTACAGCATTTAATAATGCATTTGGCTTAGATAAGATGGTTATAGGTATAGTACTTGCAGCATTAACAGCAGCTGTTATATTTGGTGGAGTGCATAGAGTTGCTAAAGTTTCTGAAATAATAGTTCCTATATTTGCAGGACTTTATATATTAGTATCATTATTTATAGTAGTTACTAACTTAAATTATATTCCAGGTGTATTTAAATTAATATTTGAAAGTGCATTTGGTATGAGAGAAATAGCAATGGGTACTATGGGTGGTATGATGTTAACTGGTATAAAAAGAGGATTATTCTCTAATGAAGCTGGTATGGGATCAGCACCTAATGCAGCAGCTACAGCTGATGTAAGTCATCCAGTACAACAAGGTTTAATACAAACTTTAGGAGTATTTACAGATACTATAGTTATATGTAGTTGTACTGCATTTATTATACTTTTATACCCAACATATATGGAAACAGGGTTAACTGGTATAGAACTTACACAAGCTGCATTATCAGCACATATAGGACCTATAGGAAATATATTTATAGCAGTTTGTATATTCTTATTTGCATTTAGTTCTATAGTAGGTAACTATTATTATGGTCAATCTAATATGGAATTTGTAAACTTAAGTAAAACTGGATTAAATGTATTTAGAGTGATTGTTGTAGGTATGGTTTTATTTGGAGCACTTACAAAGGTGCAAATAGTTTGGGATTTAGCAGATGTATTTATGGGGCTTATGGCTGTTATAAACTTAGTGGCTATAACATTATTAGGTAAATATGCATTTGCAGCATTAGATGATTATACTAAGCAAAAGAAAGCTGGAATTAAAAATCCAATATTCAATGCTTCTAATATAAAAGGGTTAGAAAATGTAGAGTGTTGGAATGATAATAAATTTTCAAAAGAAGTAATATAATTTAAAAGTGTCTCTTAGTTATAAGAGGCACTTTTACTATATTATAAAATATATATAAATAAGATGTATTAAATTATATAAAACGTTTACATTGTATATATATAATGTTAGAATGTAATTAATATTTATTTATCTGGGGGTAAGTTTATGAATTTGCTTAAACAAAAGTCTTGGGCTGTAGTAATCATAGATGAAAATGAAGATTCCAAAGAAATTAAAATTATAAATTTATTAAAAGAAAATAATTATAATGTAGTGGGGATTAATTTAAATAATTATAAGTCAGATAAATTTCATGTTTATGAGAGCTTAAAAGATATACCACATAATGTAGATATTGTTGCTATCATTAAAGAGTCAATACATAATTATTGTATAATAGATGAGATGGAACTACTGGATATAAAAAATATTTATTTTGAAAAGGGTAGTTATACAGAATATATATTAAAAAAAGCAAAAGAAGCTAAATTAAATATAGTAAATTTTGTAGATTTGTATGAAGAACTTAAATTAAAATAATTTTAAAGAAGGTATAAAAAAGTCTATTTAAACTTTTTATACCTTTTTTGATGTATGCTATTTGTTATATAATAGTTAATTATAAACCGTAGCAGCATCTAATATAAATTAAAAAATGGTAATATTTATAAAGTATACAATAAAAATTGAAGGAGAGTTAAGTAGTAATATATAATTATTAATATAGTCAAAAAAAGTTATAAATATTCAATTTATAGGGGAATCTGTTTAAAGTAGTAATAATTACAGTGATTAATTATGTATAGTGAAAAATAAGGTGTAGTGGGAAAATATAAATGAAAATGTAGAAAAATTATAAATGTAGTGTAGTGAACTATATTTTGATAAAAAATATTAAAGGGATAAGCTAGTAAGTGTACAACAAATTTAAAATGATATAATTTATTAGAGTGAGTAGGTGACATAATGTTAGATGGATATGAAAGAAATATAGATTATGCTAGAATATCTCTTACAGATAAGTGCAATTTAAGGTGTGTTTACTGTATGCCAGAAGATAAAGTATATGAAAATAATTTAATAAATGATACTTTATCGTTTAATGATTATAAATTTATAATAAATGGATTATCACAAGTTGGTATAAAGAAAATTAAATTTACAGGTGGAGAGCCTTTGTTATATCCACATCTTATAGAGTTAATAAAGTATGCACATTATGAGTGTAATATAGATGATATATCGATAACTACAAATGGTATAGGTCTTAATGAAATAGCGTATGAGTTAAAAAGAAGTGGATTAAAAAGTGTTAATATTAGTTTAGATTCTCTTAAATCATACAAATATAAAAGTATAACAAGAGGTGGAAACTTAACAGATGTATTAAAATCCATAAATAGATGTTTAGAGTTAGGGATAAAAGTAAAAATAAACTGTGTTGTTATAAAAAGATTTAATGATGATGAAGTTTATGATTTTATAGAAATGGCAAATTATTATCCTATAGATGTTAGATTTATAGAACTTATGCCACTAGGAGAAGGTGAATATTTTTATGAGAATGGATATTTTAATATATCTAATTTTATAAATGATATTGATGAACTATATAAAATAGAAGATGAAAAAGGCTCTACGGCAAGACTATATCAAGCTAAATATGCAAAGGGAAGAATAGGTATTATAACTCCTATTAGCTGTCAGTTTTGTAATACGTGCAACAGAATTAGAATTACATCAGATGGAAAGATAAAATTATGTCTTCATTCAAATGAAGAAACGGATATAAGGTATTATCTTAATAAACCAATGATATTTAAAGAAGTATTAAAAGAAATTATACTTAAAAAGCCAGATAAGCACAATTTATTAGAAAGTAATTCTAGTGATACATATAGACAAATGTATGAAATAGGTGGATAATATATAAATGATAAAATATAACAATAAAAAAGTGTCTTATAATGATATATATTATAAGACACTTTTTGCTATTTAGAAAAATAAATAGTTTTTAATTAGTTATACAACATAATAAAGTTAGATTAGATGTTTTGATTAAATTTATTTATAGAATCTATCATTTCTTTTCTTATAGACTCACCAAGAATTGTAGTTTTAACTTTTGGATTTTCTATATGTTCGTATATAGGTGGTAAAAACTCAACTTCAACATCTTTTGAATTTATTTTACCTATAGGTTGGTAACCTTCATAAGTGTGTCTAGAGTTTTTTATAACAAAAGGAACTATAGGACATTTTGCTTTGTATGCAATTTTTAGTGCACCACTTCTAAATTCAGATATAAGTGCATCTGGATCTTTTACCCAAGTTAAATCTCCTTCGGGGAAAATTGCCATACTTTGGCCTTTTAATATATTATTAGCTGCCTCATTTATACTTTTTATACCTTCTCTATTATCTTGTCTGTTTATATAAACACATTTTGTAAGCTTTGCCCAACTGCTAACTATAGGCATTGACCTCCAAACAGGTTCATCAGCAATTACACAGCCAATAGGTCTATCTACACTTGCAAAAAGTATGAAACTATCTAGCATACTAGAATGGTTGCAAATGAACAAGACTGGTTGGTTTGCTATATTTTCTTTTCCATTTATAGTAAGGTTTATGTTAACCAACTTTAAAGACTTTTTAGCTTGTTTATGTAAAAAATCATATATTTCTTTATTAGTAAAGTTATCTGGATTTTTCTTTATTTTGTTAAGTTTAGGTATAGAACAAGAAAAACCAAATATTTGATAAGTTGCAAATTTTAAATAATTAAGCATTTTTGTGTCTCCTCATATAGATATCTAATAATTTATTTTAACATAAAACAATTATATTTACAAATAACCTATATCTAAGAATTATTGTGAATATAATATAAGGTCTCTTGAATATAATTTACCTAGATACACCTGTTTATATACTAATTTTAGGAGGAAATTAATGAGATTATCTGATGAGAGATTATTAAGGGTAAGGATTTTATCTCATACTGGAGATAAAATACATATAAAATTACCTGTTGGATTTGTTAAAAAAATGATTAAAAATAATACATTTGATTTTTTCTATGGAGCAGATGATATGATAGATAGCCAAAAGCTTTTAGATGTATTAGTTAAAGCCTTTGATTATGACTTAAGTGGGGAAATTGCTCATATGGAGAGGAAAAATGGGGATATAATAAAGATGATAATTGATTAAATAGCACTAATAATTAGTGCTATTTTTTACGCTTAAGGATATTATAATATTTTAAAAAATGTGGATAACTTCTGAATGTAAGTAATATCAATAAACTGGTTTTGAGCGTAAAAAAGATTTTGAAATGCTTCGCCCACGCAGTGGCTCAAGCAACGGACGAAGTCGTTGGCGACATGAGCGAAG
>NZ_CATXCO010000167.1:0-5367 GCF_958366745.1 uncultured Romboutsia sp. | reverse complement strand
CATAAGTGTCTTTTTTGTTTATATATTTGTCTGATTTAATTATACAATTCAGGAATGAAAATATAACAACAATAATATCCGATTATTCACCTACTTTAATAAATGCATATTATTTAAGAAATGATATTGAACTGTTAAGTTATATGTATAGGTTATATGAAAAATATAGTGTTGATTTAGGATTAAATATAAGTATATTAGAGAAGTTATTCAATGAAGGCGTAATAAAAAGAATAGAAATATAAAGTTTTAGTTTAATGGATAAGAGGAGAGATTTATGCAAAAGAAAGTTTTAGCTATAATACCTGCAAGGTCAGGTAGTAAAGGAATAAAGGATAAAAATATAATAAATCTTAATGGAAAGCCTCTTATAGCATATTCTATAGAGGCTGGGCTTAAGTCTAAGTATATAGACAAAGTAGTAGTAACTACGGATGGAGAAGAAATAGCGAAAGTAGCTAGAGCATATGGAGCAGAAGTTCCCTTTATGAGACCAGACTACTTATCATCAGATACTGCTAAAACAATAGATGCAGTAATGCACTGTATAGAGGAAATGAAAAGATTAGGTGAAGAATATGACTACATAGTATTACTTCAGCCTACACAACCATTAAGACAATCATGGCATATAGATGAAGCTATAGAACTAATATTAGAAAAAGATGAAGAAGCACTAGTAAGTGTTTCAAAAGTAAAAGATCATCCAATACTTATGAGAACTATAGATTCAAATGGATATGCGATAAACTTATTAGAAGGGTCTAGTACAAAGAGAAGACAAGAATTCCCGGATTTCTATAAAGTAAATGGAGCAATATATATAAATAAAATCAATGAGAATTTAAATAATGATACTAGTTTAAATGATAATAAATTAGTATATGTAATGGATGAAAAATATGATGTAGATATAGATGAAATGCTAGATTTACAAATAGCTGAACTTGCAATAACAGCAATATAGATTGAATTATTTTTTATATATTACAATAAAGTCCTATGAAATTTTTTAGGGACTCTAAAAATTGAGAGGAGAAAGAGATGACAGGTTTTACCATGATAGATATGGTAATACTAATAGCTTATTTAGGATTAGTATTATTAGCAGGATTACATTTTTCTAAAAAAGATATGAAAGGAAAAGAATATTTTAAAGGTGATGGAACTATACCATGGTGGGTTACATCAGTTTCAATATTTGCGACACTATTAAGTCCAATATCTTTTTTATCTATAGCAGGTAATTCATATAATGGTACATGGTTATTGTGGTTTGCACAATTAGGAATATTTATAGCGGTACCACTTACTATAAAATTCTTCTTACCAATATACAGTAGATTAGGAATAGATACAGCATATCATTATCTAGAGCTTAGATATAATGATAAAGGATTAAGAGTTTTAGGGGCATTGATGTTTATTATATACCAAATAGGTCGTATGTCTATAATAATGTATTTACCATCAATGGTATTAGCTCAATTAACAGGAATTAACATTAACTTACTTATAATAGTTATGGGGGTAATAGCTATTATATATTCATATAGTGGTGGGTTAAAGTCAGTATTATGGACAGATTTTATACAAGGGATTGTATTAATATCTGGAGTAGTATTTACTTTAATATTTTTAGCATTTTCAATAGATGGAGGAATAGGAGAAATATTTATAACTTTATCTAAAGATAAATTTTTAGCTAGAAATGAAGTAATATTTGATCCAAATATATTAAATACTAGTGTATTTATAATAATGGTGGGAGCAGGTATAAATACATTTTCATCATATATATCAAGTCAAGATGTAGTTCAAAGATTTACTACAACAACAGATATAAAGCAATTAAAGAAAATGACTTATGGGAATGGTATCCTATCTATAGGAACAGCAACGGTATTATACTTATTAGGAACATCACTATTTGTATTTTATAACCAAAATCCAGATTTATTACAAACTGCACAACAAGATCAAATATTTGCATCTTATATAGTATATCAATTACCTGTAGGTGTATCAGGACTTGTATTTGCTGCCATATATGCAGCAGCACAGTCAACTTTATCAACTGGATTAAATTCAGTTGCTACTAGCTGGACACTAGATATACAAAGTGTAATAACAAAAGATATGTCTATGGAAAAACAGACTAAGATAGCTAAATTCATATCATTAGGTGTTGGAGTGGTAGCTATAGTAGTGTCCATAGTTATGGCAAATGGTGAAATAAAGTCGGCTTATGAATGGTTTAATAGTTTTATGGGATTAGTACTAGGTGTATTAGCGGGTATATTTGTGCTGGGGGTATTTAGTAAAAATGCTACTAATATAGGTGCTTATGTAGGATTTATAGTATCTGCTATACTTGTAATAAATCTAAAATATAATCATCCAGAAGTTACATCTTGGGCATATTCTATAATAACTATAGTTACATCTTTTATTGTTGGAAATATAGTTAGCTATTTATATATAAAGGTAAAGAATGTAAGCGTAAATAAAGAAGAAACTATTCATCCTAAAGACATTGCTTAGAGTTTTAATAAATTGTATAGAAACTTTTGTATAAGGAATTTTTTTTATAAACATAAGGAGATAATATGAGTAAAGTAGCAAAAGCAACAATTGGTCTTATGTTAGCAACTATAATAGCTAAAGTATTAGGCTTTGGTAGAGAATTAGTATTAGCCGCAGTATATGGAGCATCTATGTATAGTGATGCATACCTTACAGCTATGAATATACCAGTAGTACTATTCACTATTATAGGGACAACATTAGGTACAGTACTTATACCTATGTATTTTGAAGTAAATAATGATTTAGGTGAAAAAAAAAGCATTAAACTTTACAAATAATGTATTTAACATGGTAATAGCTATGTGTATAGTATTAGCAATGTTAGGTTTTATATTCACAGAAGAGTTAGTAAAAGTATTTGCTATGGGATTTGAAGGACAAACTCTTAAAGTATCTATTGATTTTACAAGAATAACTATAATAGGTATAGTGTTTACAGGATTAAGCTATGTAATGACTGCATATCTTCAAATTAAGAATAATTTTACTGTGCCAGGGCTTATAAGTGTACCTAAAAATATAATAATAATAATTTCTATAATACTTAGTGTTAAGTATAATCCATATATAATGATATGGGGAACTTTAATTGGAATAGCTACAGAATTTATATTCCAGCTACCGTTTGCAATAAAAAGTGGATATAAGTATCAACTATATATAAATATAAAGGATAAGTATATAAAAAAAATGTCTTGGTTAATAGGTCCTGTATTAATAGGAGTGGCTGTTAATCAAATAAATACTATGGTAGATAGAACTTTAGCTTCTACATTAGTAGAAGGAAGTATATCTGCTCTTAACTATGCAAATAAACTAAATGGATTTGTAATGGCGTTGTTTATAACATCTGTTGGTGCTGTTATATATCCAATGTTATCAAAATTATCAAGCGAAGATAATAAAGAAAAGTTTATAAGTTCAGTAGTACAAAGTATTAATAGTGTAATTTTATTAGTGATACCTATATCGATTGGAGCAATAGTGCTAGCTACTCCTATTGTAAAGTTATTATTCCAAAGAGGGGAGTTTGATGCTAGAGCAACAAGTATGACTGCTATAGCACTTATAATGTACTCAATAGGTATGGTTGCATTTGGACTTAGAGATATAATAGGAAAAGTATTTTATGCACTGAAAGATACTAAAACTCCTATGATAAATGGTGCTATAGCAATGATTATGAATATAGTACTTAATATAATATTAGTTAAATACCTACAATTAGCAGGGTTAGCTCTTGCTACTAGTATATCAGCTATTGTATGTATATTCTTATTATTTGGAAGTCTTAAGAAAAAGATTGGATATTTTGGACAAGATAAAATAATTAAGACTACTATTAAGTCTATTGTAGCAGCAGTTGTTATGGGCATTGTAACTTACTTTGTTTATAATATAGTAAGTAATTTACTAGGTTTAGGTTTTGCTAAGGAAGCTGTTTCTTTAGCTATATCTGTAGGAGTTGGAGCGATAACTTATGGAATATTAGTTGTAGTTTTAAAAGTAGATGAAATTAATGTTATAACTGACGTGATGAAGAAAAAGTTAAATAAGGTTGCATAGTTTTAATGAAAAATAAATAGTAAATGATTTAAATAAGAATATATATTGTATAAAGAATCATATAAAATATGTTTAAGATAAATTAAAATTAATTTAAATTACTGATGAGTTTGAATAATAAAAAAGTAAACTCTGTATGAAAATTATCAACTTACAGAGGGTTATTTGGAGGAACAAATATTATGAAAAAAACAGTAAGAAAAGCAATAATACCAGCAGCGGGACTAGGAACAAGATTCTTACCAGCAACAAAATCTCAACCAAAAGAAATGTTACCAATAGTTGACAAGCCAACACTTCAATATATAATAGAAGAAGCAATAGAATCGGGAATAGAAGAAATACTAATAGTAACAGGAAGAAGTAAGAAATCTATAGAAGATCATTTTGATAGAAGTGTAGAATTAGAACTTGAACTAGAGCAAAAGGGTAAGACTGAAATGCTTAAAATGGTTCAAGACATATCAAACATGGTAAACATACATTATATACGTCAAAAAGAACCAAAAGGACTTGGACATGCTATACATTGTGCAAAAAGTTTTATCGGAAATGAGCCTTTTGCAGTTTTACTTGGAGATGACATAGTAGATGCAGACACTCCTTGTCTAAAGCAACTTATAAATGCATACGATGAATACAAAACATCAGTACTTGGTGTTCAAAAAGTAGCTAAAGAAGACACTGACAAGTACGGAATACTTGATGTAAAACATATAGAAGATAGAGTATACAAAGTAAAAGACATGGTTGAAAAACCAAATGTTGAAGATTCTCCATCAAATATAGCAATATTAGGAAGATACATAATAACACCTGCTATATTTGATATACTTGAAAATCAAGAACCAGGTAAAGGTGGAGAAATACAATTAACTGATGCATTAAAAACTCTAGCTTCTCATGAAGCTATATATGCATATGACTTTGAAGGAAGAAGATACGATGTTGGTGATAAGTTAGGATTTTTAGAAGCTACAATAGACTTTGCTTTAAAAAGACCAGAACTTAGAGATGGACTTATTGAATTTTTAAAAAGCAAAGCTATTAAAGAAGAATCTAAAGTATCAAAAGAAAAAGTAGAAGTTACTAAAAAATAGTTATATTACTATTAAAATGATATATTTAAGAAAAAAATACAGGTTACTAAGTAATCTGTCAGAGCGTAGACAAAGTCTACGCTCTTTTATTTTTGTCAATACTCTTTATGAG
>NZ_CATXCO010000166.1:0-5380 GCF_958366745.1 uncultured Romboutsia sp. | reverse complement strand
TATTATTACCTAAGCCTGAAAAAGTAGAGAAGAAAGAAGAAAAATAATAGATTTTAAAGAAGCCTAATCAGGCTTCTTTTTGTTTAAGAAAAAATATTACTAATATATGTATAGGCTCCTATGGAACGTGAAATTATAGGTAATATAGGAGGATTATATATGTGTGGATATGTTTCAATATATTATAAGAATAATAATAGAAAATTTGATATAAAAAAATTAACTGAAAAAATTAATCATAGAGGTCCTGATCATACAGGTATACATAAAGAAGACAATATTGAATTTGCATTTAAGATATTAAGTATAATGGATTTAGAAAATGGGAGCCAACCATTAAAGAAAGATGATAAAACCATAGTTTTCAATGGTGAAATATATAATCATGAGCAACTTAGAAATGACTTAATAAAAAATGGATATAAATTTAATACAAAATGTGATACTGAAGTTTTACTATCATCATATACAGAATATAAAGAAGAATGTTTAAATAAGTTAAGAGGTATGTTTTCTTTTATAGTATATGATAAGAGTGAAAATAAATTATTTGGAGCAAGGGATCATTTTGGTATAAAGCCACTTTATTACATAGATGAAAAAGATTTTATAGTATTTTCTTCAGAATATAAGGCAATTATTGAACTTTTAAATGAGGTAAATTTAAATAAATCAAGCCTGCAAAAATATATGTATTTTCAATATATACCTCTTGAAGAGACTATGATAAGTAATATAAAAGTAGTTCCACCAGGCTACTTTTTTACAGTGGAAAATGGAAAACTAGATATGAAAAAATATTATAATATACATTTAAAAAGAAGTAGAAAAATAACATCTAAAGATATAAAAGATGTAGTTACAAGTTCTGTAAAACACCATATGGTAGCAAATGTAGAAGTAGGAACATTTTTATCAGGTGGAATAGACTCTACAATAGTAGCTTCTCTTGCATCTAAAATCAATCCTAATATAAAGTCATTTTCAGTTGGATTTGGAGTTAATGGGTATGATGAATTAGAAGTAGCAAAAAAAACAGCAGATAAGTTAGGTATTGAAAATATATCTATAAATGTTAGCCAAGATGAATATATAAAAGCTTTACCTAAGGTAATATATCATTTAGATGATCCTGTTGCAGACCCATCACAGGTTGGTATTTATTTCTTATCTAAAGAAGCAAAAAAACATGTAACTGTAGTTTTATCAGGTGAAGGTGCAGATGAATTATTTGGTGGATACAATATATATAAAGAATATAAAAGTATAAAACCAATTTTTAATATGCCAAATAGTATGAAGTCTATTTTAAATACAGCTTCTACTATCATGTCTAATATAAAAGGAAAAAATTATTTATATAGGGCCACAACTCCATTAGAAAAAAGATATATTGGAAATGCTAAGATTTTTGATGATAATGAAATAAAAAAAGTTCTAAAATTCTATAATAAAGTAGATAATCATGAAAATTTATTAGCTAATATATATAGTGATGCAAAAAATAATAATTATGACTATGTTACAACAATGCAACATATTGATATCAACACATGGTTAGAAGGAGATATATTACAAAAGGCAGATAAAATATCTATGGCTCAATCCATAGAACTTAGAGTTCCATTTTTGGATAAAGAAGTATTAGAAGTAGCTAAAAATTTAAATTTAAATCAAAAAGTTAATTTTAAAAATACTAAGATACTTCTAAGAGAAGATTTTAAAGATGAAATACCACAACATATGGTTAAAAAGAAAAAATTAGGATTTCCTACACCTATAAGAGTTTGGCTAAAGGAAGATTTAGGAGATGTTGTTAGACAAAGTATAAATGAAGCTCAAGTTGATGATTTGATAAATAAAGATTATGTAATTAAATTATTAGATAATCATATACAAGGATATGATGATAATTCAAGAAAAATATGGTCTATATATGTATTTTGCTTATGGCATCAAATATTCATAGAAAATAGAGATATAGTATATTAATATATAGTATAACATGAAAAGAAAATTGATTTATGATAAAACCTTAAATAATAAAAAAATTTATTATAAGAACTATATAATGTACATTAGGTTAATCTAGGATGTAATTTAAGTATATTACATTAAGGAGATTTAAGTATGTATATTATAATAAATATATTTGAAATTATTGTTGATTTAATATTATCTTTATGTGCAGGCGATGATTTTATAAAGATGAGGAAATAGATGGAAAATAGCAAATAAATTTATTTAAAAAGTAGTGAGTAATCACTACTTTTTTTGCATATTTGTCCTAAATTGATAATAGTATTTATAAACAAGTAATAATACATATAGGAGGAAACCTTAATGATAATGATGGTACTTAACAAAAGTAAATTAAAAAAAATCATTATGTGGGTATTAGTAGTAGTTGCATTATTATCAAGTGCAATATTTTTTATGAAAAATAAAGGTACTAAGCCTACGTTTGAGCTATTTGATCAAGCAAATCTTCCATATACTCAAGGTACAAAAAAAAATAGCGGATACGTTGCATTAACTTGCAACGTAGACCTAGGTTGGGAAACTGAGTATGTACAAGGAATATTAGATGTATTGAAAAAAGAAGATGTTAAAATTACATTCAATGTAACAGGAAGATGGGCAGAAAAGAACCAAGAAATGTTATTAAAAATTAAAAGTGAAGGGCATGAAATAGGAAACCATGGTCATAGACATTTAGATTATGCAAAGCTTTCATATGAAGAAAATTTAGAGCAGATAAAAACTTCTAAAAAAATAATAGAGGACATAATAAATGAGGAAACTAAATTCTTTCAAGCGCCAGCAGGTTCGTTTGGAGAGGGGACTATGAAGGCTGCAAATGAACTTGGATATACAAGTATAAAATGGGATGTTGATACAATAGATTGGAATAATAGAAAAGAACCAGAGGTTATAATAGAAAGAGTAAAGAAAAAAGATATAAAAGATGGTAGTATAGTGCTAATGCATCCAACATATGCAACTACTCAATGTTTAGATGATATTATACAGATAATAAGAGATAAAGGTTTAAAGCCTGGAATGCTTAGTAATATATTTTAAATAAAGTTGATTAAGTTAATATACTAAATTATAATTTAATACATGTAATAAAAAGATAATTTGATTTAATGAACTTAATATATATAATAAATGCAATGAACTTGGAGGAGAAGTTATGTATAAAAAACATGTATTAGAAAATGGACTAACTATAATAGGTGAAGAAATACCATATGTAAAGTCTATATCTTTAGGGGTATGGATTAATGCAGGTTCTAGAATAGAAGATGAAGAAATAAGTGGAGTATCACATTTTATAGAGCATATGCTATTTAAAGGAACAAGAAATAGAACATCTAAGCAAATAGCTAGTGAAATAGATAACTTAGGTGGTCAAATAAATGCTTTTACGAGTAAGGAGTGTACATGTTACTATGTAAAACTATTAGATTCTCATATAGATATAGGAATAGATGTACTTAGTGATATGATATTAAATTCTAAGTTTAATGAAGATGATTTAGATAAGGAAAGATCAGTAATAATTGAAGAGCTAAAAATGTATGAAGATTCACCAGAAGATTTAGCTTATGACTTATTAACTGAAAATATATATAAAAATGATCCATTAGGTATGAATATAATTGGAACTGAAGAATCACTAAACAGACTAAATAGAGAAAAGCTATTAGACTATTTCAATAAATATTATGTTCCTAATAATTCAGTAATAGCTATATCAGGTAACTTTAACTTTGATGAAATAATAAATAAGATAGAAGAAAAGTTTAAAGTTTGGAAGAAAAGGGATGTTAATGTAGATATTAAAAAAGCAGAATTTAAAAGTTGTTTTTTAACTAAAAACAAAGATATAGAACAGGTTAACCTTGCTATGAGCTTAGAAGCAGTTCCTATTGAAAGTGATAAAGAAGTATATGCTTTGGCTGTTATAAATACAGTATTTGGAGGAAGTATAAGTTCTAGATTATTCCAAAAAATAAGAGAAGAAAAAGGACTAGTATATTCTATATATTCTTCTCAAAGCTTATACAGAAAATGTGGAGAATTGGGTATATTTGCTAGTATGAGTAATGAACATTTAAAAGAAGTATATGAGTCAATTATAGAAGAAATAAAGATAATAAAAAAATACTATTTAACCGATCAGGAGATAAAAGAAAGTAAAGAACAATTAAAAGGAAGTTATATACTGGGTCTTGAAAGTACAAGTAGTAGAATGATGTCTATAGGAAGAGCATTACTTTTAAACAATAAAGTGGAATCGACAGATGATATACTAAAATCAATAGATAATGTAGATAGAGAAACTGTAAAAATAGTTATAGATAAAATTTTCAACTTAGATAAATTAGGTGTATGTATAGTAGGAAGAGATGTAGAAGAAAATAAACTATAAAATAAGTTGGGGGGATAAACATGAATTTATCTGAAATAGCAGGAAAGGAAATTGTTAACTTAGTAACTGGTGAAAGATTAGGGGTAGTTGGAGAATGTGACCTTATATTAGATGAAGTGAGTGGTGAGATATTAGCGCTTTTAATACCTAGAGAAAGAGGATTTTTTGGAATTAAAAAAGATAAGTCAGTTCTTGAGGTACCATGGAGAAGTATTAGAAAAATAGGAAATGATATGATAATAATAGAATATGATGGTGTTTATTAAAATATATTAAGTAGATTTATATTAAAATTCATTTGGATAGGTTTAACTTATAAGAACCTTCTAAGTGAATTTTTTTTTATTACTTGGTAAAACTATATTTATAAAGTATATATTGAGAGGAGTTTATTTATGAGATACTATGAAGATAATATAAATTCTAATAGTTACATAGAGTTTTCAAAAAATAAAAGCAAGGCTAACTTAAAAAGTGAAGAAGTAGATAATGAAAATAAAGATAGTCAAAGTGAAGATATAGATAATATAAAACAAATGGGTGTACCTAATATGCCTCAACAAGCTAAAAAAGAGATACAATGTATAACTATAATAGGAGAGATAGAGGGACATTATGTAGGTAATCCTCAAAAGAAATCGACTAAATATGAACATATAATACCTATGCTATATTCAATAGAAGAAAATGAAGATATAAAAGGAGTTCTTATAATACTGAATACTGTAGGTGGAGATGTTGAAGCAGGTCTTGCTATGGCAGAGCTTATAAATAGTATATCAAAAAAAGTTGTAACTTTAGTTTTAGGCGGAAGTCATAGCATAGGTGTACCACTTGCTACTGCAGGAGATTACTCATTTATAGCCCCAACTGCAACGATGGTAGTTCATCCTATAAGAACTAATGGTCTTGTTATAGGTGTTAATGAAACTTTTGAGT
>NZ_CATXCO010000165.1:0-5380 GCF_958366745.1 uncultured Romboutsia sp. | reverse complement strand
TAGCTTATTTATATTAATCTATTATTTTATAAAAAACTTCTTGGGCAAATAGAATAGGTACATTTTTATTTCTTTCAAAAATATCTTTATAATTTTCTATGGGTACCTTTCTTTCTCCTACATAAGGGGATACTTCTATTGTAAGTCCTGGCTTTTGATAATTTTCAATAAACCAATCCTTATATCCGTTCCCTATTACAGGACCTTCTTCTGATTCTAAATCATATCCTGTTTCCTTAGATATTTTCTTAGCAATAGATAAATCTCTTTCTATATCTAATTGATTATATTGCCAGAAAATCACCTCTCCTGATGAATGATATGAAATTGTACCATCAAAGTTGTATTTTTCTGTTAAACATTTTAATGCATATGTCTCTGGTTCTGAAAAATAATATGGACCTTTATATGATTTATATGCTGGAGATGTTACAGAATCTGATGATGGATACATTGTTGGATAATTTCTATTTAAATCTACTCCATTAATATTTGCCTTCCAACATGGAAATAAACTTTCTTTTAAATATGGTTTATCTTTATATTCCTTAGATACAAACTTCCCTCCGTTAATTACTAAATTTGCACCATCTGGGTTAACTAACGGCACAAAAACAAATGTTACATATTTTAAAAGATTACGTATACTCATATTGTTTATACTATAATCTATCTCATATAAATTTAATAGATAATTAATTTGATCAAGTAACAATATAGTAGTAATTGCTTCTCTAGCATGATGAGTTGCTTGAATTAATATTTTTGTACTACCTCTACCTATTTTAATAGATAATATAGGTACTCCTTGTACCGATTCCCCTATTTTATTTACATATAATAATCCCTTATTGTATTTACCTAGTTTATATATGGCTTTATTAACATATTTTGAAAAGTAACTAGATTGATATAAATTTATATAACTTTTATAACATCTGTTTACCACAGTATCCTCCTTTTTTTCATTACTATTACTTTATAATTTGTTTTTTTGTATATAGTAAAATATGCAAAAATACCCTAAGATGATTAAAAATCATTTTAGGATATTTAATAAGGTTTAATTATATAAAAATTTCGCTTCTCTCATTTCACCAACGATATATCCCTGCTGCCCCTACGGATACATCCATTGCTCAAAAATAAAGGTTTACCTACATACTATGCAGATAAACCTTCATTTTATAATTCGTCACTTGTTGTCATTTCTTCAATTATACTTCTATTTGTAATTTTTTCTTCTACTTTATCAAATATCTTACTAAATAATCTTCCGTATATAGCCCCAAATACATTATTTACTATACGGAATATTATAGCTACTTCTAATCCTAAAATTGATACTGCTGAATTTAAACCACCAAACGTGTTAAATACAGTTTGCCATTTATATGTTGCAGAGAATCCAACCATAATTCCACCTAACATTCCTATTAATGATGTAAAGTTTTTTGGTAATATAAAGTATAGAATACAATACATTATACATCCCACAACAGCAAATGGAACTCTTTCTTTACAACGAGTATCCATTCTATCTTTATATGGTTGAACTATTGACATACATGCAAAACCTATCCACATTGTTCTTGGTAGATTTAATAAATCACCTATTAATAACGCTGAACATATTGCAAGTGTTAATTTTAGTTGCCACTTAGTTCTATCGTTATTAAAATTAACATCTTTTATAACATCAGAAAGTTTGTTTTCAAACTTTACTTTTCTTTGCTTTATATAAAATACTCCAGCTACTATAATACCACCTAATGCTAATCCACATACACGACTTATATATACATTTATATTATCAACTTGGTATCCATATAAAAGTAAATATGATAATACTAATATTGATTGATTAGATAATACCACATTATGGCATGATAATATAACTATAGCCATTATTGAAATAAAGTTTATAACAAATTTTACTATTGGTGTTGATATACTTGCTAAATGCGGTCCAACCATAAATATACAGAATATCCCAAATAACGTAAATGCTGATTGTTTAGCATCAAAATCTAAATTTGAAAATCTAAAAGTTAGTAATGAAAGAACTGTTACAACTCCTACTACACTATTTTCATTACCAAAAATATTACTAAAAGAAGATACTACAAAAATACAAAATAAAAGACATAATATATTCTTAAGAACAAAGGCTGTTATATACTTTTGTTTTAATTTTTTATCTTCCGTTTCTTTAATTAAAGGTTTTAAGTTAATTGCTCCTAACTGCATTGCTTGATAAAAGCTCATTATACACTCTCCTATTCATTTTGACTCATTTTTTGATTTGCCTTTTCTATACAAGACATTAATTCAAAAAAATCTTCGTCACCCAATTTTCTACGTAGCTCATAAATTGGACTTAAATAATATTCGTATATTTTATCTACTTTTTCTCTACCTAGCTCTGTAATAGAAACAAAATAGCTTCTTTTATCTCTTGGATCTTTGGTTTTAACTACATATCCTCCTTGATTTAAGCTATCTATTACTCTACTTATAATTGTTTTATTCACACCCATAATTTTACTAAGGCACATTGGGGTTAAGCCTTCTTCGTGAGTTATAAGCTGTGATAACAAATCTAAATGTTGTGCTGGTATTTCATACTCTTTAGTAGCTCGATGTATAATCATTCTTGAAAATAAGCTTATTTCTTGCATTTTTTCTATCATATATATCCAATTTAAGTCATCCACCTTTATTCACCACTTTCTAAATCGACTGACTTTATATAATATTCATTATAGTTAACTTTGTTAACTATATTTTATCTGTTTTTTTTCATTATGTCAACTTATTTGTAATCATATAATTGTTTTTTCAGTGTTTATATTGTATTTTCTATTATTGTATTAATTAAAAAAGGTACTGAACTAAAAAGTCCAATACCTTATAAATTCTAAATTTTAAGATCCTACTATAGTTCCTCCATTAGGATGAAGAACTTGACCAGACATATATCTTGAATCATCACTTGCCAAAAATACATAACTAGTTGCAACTTCAAATGGTTGACCTGCTCTATCCATAGGAACTGAACTAGTTCCACTTCCAAAAGTTTCAACTTGTTCAGCAGAATATGATGCTGGAATAAGAGGAGTCCAAATAGGTCCTGGTGCTACTGCATTTACTCTTATTCCTTCCTTTATTAACGACTGAGAAAGAGATCTAGTAAATGTTAATATTGCACCTTTAGTAGCGCTATAATCAATAAGTAAAGGCTCGCCCTGATATGCAGTAATAGATGTTGTGTTGATTATTGCTGCTCCCCTTTTTAAGTATTTAAGTGCTGCTTTAGTCATATAAAAGAAAGGATAAACATTAGTTCTAAAAGTTAAATCTAATTGTTCAGATGTAATATCTAATATACTATTTTGTACAAATTGTACTGCATGATTATTTACTAATATATCTATTTTACCAAAACATTCTATTGTTTTCTCAACAACTATCTTAGACATTTCTTCATTTTTTAAATCTCCTGGTACTAATAAACATCTTCTTCCTATTTGTTCTACAAAAGCTTTTGTTTCACATGCATCTTCTTCCTCATTTAAATATGAAATAGTAATATCTGCACCTTCTTTAGCAAATGCATATGCTATAGCTCTTCCAATACCACTATCACCACCAGTAATAATAGCTACCTTTCCTTGTAATTTCCCACTCCCCCTAGAGTATGGATTGTTTGATATTGGTCTAGGCATCATTATATACTCAAGTCCTGGTTGACACTCTTGATGTTGGGGTGGAAATTGCACTTTTACATCTTTACACTCTTCTTTAACTCCTAAGCTTTTATAAACTGGATACATATAACACCACCTTTAAATTATTTAAATATTTACTTTAATATAATTTATATTAATAATGAGTAGTATTTATAATAATTTTTATAAAAAAGTACTCTTACTTAATAAATAAGAGAACTTTTTATCTTTGTATTTTTACAATGAAATTTGTTCTAGATTATCTCCAGTAACAACTAATACATCTCCATCTTCGATAATTGTGACTCCTTTAGGTACTATAGTTTTTCCTCTTCGCTTTATCATAAGTATTAAAATATCCTCTGATATATCTGCATCTGCAATACTTTTGTTTACCAGCTTACTATCAGGAGTAATATTTACTTCTATTAATTGTCTATCTATATCACTTGCATAGTCATTAAACGTTTTTAATACTAAAGTATTATTATCAACTAAATCAAGTTTTTTAGCAAATTTAGGAAGTAATGTTCCTTGAATTGATACTGAAAATAGTGCTACGAAAAAAACAATATGAAAAATATCATAGGTCATATTAACACCATAAGTCGTTGCATATATGGCAAAAACTATAGATGCAGCTCCTCTTAACCCAACCCAAGAAATGAATAACTTTTCTTTTATTGAATATTTAAACGGATATAATGTTATAAATGTAGCTACTGGTCTAGCAACAAGAATCATAAATATAGAAATAGATACTGATATACCTATTATGTTAATGAACTTTGATGGAAATGATAACAGACCCAACATAAAGAATAAAACTATTTGCATAATCCAAGAAATACAATCAAAGAATTGAAACAAGCTTTTTTTATAAGGTAGATGGCTACTATTTCCAATGATTATCCCTGACATATAAACACTTAAGTACCCATTACCACCTAAGGATTCACTTAATGAATATGATAATATGGCTATCGCTAATATAAATATTGGATAAAATCCTTTTATTTCAAACTTTAAATTTTTTATAAAAAATATAGTACACTTTGCTAGTAATATCCCAACTAATAATCCAAATACAATTTGTTTTATTACCATAGGAAATAACATAGATATCCCTTTATTATCCATAAGTAATAATATTGATAATGTAGCCATATAAGCAACTGGGTCATTACTACCACTTTCAACTTCTAATAAAGGCGCAAGTGAGCCTTTTAAATTTAACTTCTGTGAACGTAGTATTGCAAATACTGATGCTGCATCTGTAGATGCTACCACTGCACCTATAAGTAATCCTTCTAATAATGTAATTTTTAGTACAATATGTGAAAATAATCCGGTAAGAGTTGCAGTTATTATTACCCCTAAAGTTGACATAAGTATCGATTGGAGGGCTGATGGCTTTGCCATTGACCAATTGGTTCCAAATCCACCATAAAACATTATAATAACTAATGCAATTGAACTTATCTCTTTGGTTAATTCGTAATCTGAAAAATATATCCCCACAATACCATCAGATCCAAATATCATTCCTAATCCAATAAAAATAAGTAGTATTGGAACTCCAAATTTATAAAGTACTTTACTTGAGGTTATTGAAATTAAAAGTACTAAACTAGATATAATCATTAATT
>NZ_CATXCO010000164.1:0-5397 GCF_958366745.1 uncultured Romboutsia sp. | reverse complement strand
TATTACACCATCAGATATTAATATTATCTTTGAGATTATAAATTATAGGTATTTTAATAATAAGCCGATTATTGTAAGTACTGAAAAATATAAAAGTGATTTGTTAAAAATTGATGAGGCTATTGGCAGCAGGATATTAGAAATGTGTGATAAGTTTAATATTCAGGTTAGGGGTAAGGGACTTAATTATAGAATTTATGGATAGGTGATTTTATGTTAGAGCATTTAACTGCTAAAGATATTCCTGGTAGATATAAAGAATTGGTGGATAATATTGGTATTGAAGGGTTTAAGTATTTAGTTCAAATGCATGGTGGTACTTTGTTTTATGTTCCAACTCTTGAGATGGTTAATAAGTTATATAGAAACAGAAAGATTAGGGAAAGTTTTAGGGGAGATTATAATGAGACTGCTAAAAGATTTGGTATGAGTAGAACTCAGATTTATAATATTATTAATGAAAAATAAGAGGGAAAATCCCTCTTATTTTATTATATTTATATTGTTTGAAAGCTTGTTTATACTATCTGTAAGGCTATTTAGTTTTCCTTCAATTCTAACTAGTAAGTACATACTAATAGCTATAGGAAATCCCACATTAGCCACAAGAGTTTGTAAACTTGAGTCCATATTTTATAAAACTAAGTCGTAGTCAGTGGTATCAGTTTGAACAACCTTAGCTGAAACTGCTGATACTAAAGAGCCACCATTAGGTGAGAATATATCTTTTTCTATTATAGTATTCATAGCTTCCTTTATTTCAGTTTCTGTTAAATCCTCTCTTGGGTTGTCAACTGTGATAGACACCTTTTTATCATCTGAGCTTTTAAAAGTCATAAGTAACTTTGTTTTTATTTCCATAATATTTTACCTCCTTATACTATGCTAATGTTGTATTTTCAATTTAAGCAACGGATATAACTGCAGCGGTAGCAAAGTTATATCGTTGGCGCCATCAACCTTAAATATGATTATGATTATTTAATTTATAAACAAAATTAAATTTATGCCAATGTTGTATTATCGATTTTAAGCAACGGATGTGGCTGAAGTGGCAGCGAAGCCATATCGTTGGCGCCATCAACCTTAAATATGATTATGATTATTTAATTTATAAACAAAATTAAATTTATGCCAATGTTGTATTATCGATTTTAGTCACTTCAAGTACTGGAAATTCTTGAAGTCCTTCTAATGCAGTTGCAACGTCGTATATTGCCTGAGAAGTTGCTTCGGGTTTGATGTTTGAGTAAGTTTTAGATTTTACTTTAGTTTTGTTTGTAAGTTCATCTTTTCCTAAATCAAATTTCATTCTTAGTGAAGTTGGATTTTTACCTTCTATAACTGACATATTTATTACCTCCTAAAAAATATTTTTATATGATATAAAGCATTTAAATCACACATCACTCAAGTAAAGTAAATTTTAAGCAACGGACATGAACGAAGCGATAGCAAGTTTCATATCGTTGGTGCTATGAGCGAAGTGAATCTTATGTTTATATAATAAGAGAAATAGTTAAACATTTGATTATACAAAATTTATAAAAAGTATTTTATTTAAGTATTGAAAACTTATGAAGGTATAATTAAAAATAAAGTATTAAAAAAGTAAATAATGGGGGGATTACTATGAAAAAGTTAGTTATAGATTTAGGTCATGGTGGATATGATCCAGGGGCAGTCGGTAAAGGTGGTACTAAGGAGTCTGAGGTTGTATTAAAAGTTGGAAAGTATTTAGAATCTATGTTAAAGGAAGTTTATTTGGATGTTAGGTTTACACGAATGTCTGATAAATATGTTTCTTTAGGTGATAGGGTAGAGTTTGCTAATAATTTTGGTGCTTATTATTTTTTATCTATTCATATTAATTCTGCTAGTGATAGTAGTGTTAGAGGTGTGGAAGTTTGGCAGTATAATAGTGATGATAAGCATCTTAATGAGTTTTGTAGTAGTTTGTGTAATGATATTTCTAGTATTTTTAAGATTAGAAATAGGGGAGTGAAATTAAGTAAGGGATTATATGTATTAAAAAATACTTCTATGAAAGCAGCTTTACTTGAGATTGATTTTATATCTAATAGTTTTTGTGAGAAGGATTTAAATAATGAGGATAATCTTAAATCTATTGCTAGGGTAATTAAGGATAATGTTTTGAAGTTGTATAATATTGAAGATAATAAAAGGTTATATAAGGTGTGTGTAGGGTGTTATAAGGAAAGGTCTAATGCTATAAAAGTTTTGAATGTTGCTAAAAGTAAAGGCTTTGGTGATGCTTATATAATATAAAAGAGCTTTGTTTTTTAACACTTAGTGTATATAAAAAATCCCAATTAAATAAATAATGCCAATTTTTAAGCAATGGATGTAACTAAAATAATATATTTTATTAACCATAGGTGATTATTTAGATAGAATATGTTAATATATATAAGACGTATACAATAGCAATTTAAAGGAGATAAAATATGAAGCATTTTAAGAAAGTGGCATTTATATTAATTGGGTTAATAGTAATGATTTGCTTAAGTGGATTTGGATATGTGTATTTTAAATTAAATAAGATGTACGTAAAAGATGAAGCTGTAAAAAGTACAGAAGAACAAGGTACTATGGTTGAAGGAATAACAAATATATTGTTAGTTGGAACAGATGGAGAATATGTTGAAAAAGGGAATAGATCAGATGGTATGATGGTTGTTACAATAGATAGTAAAAATAAAGATATTAGAATAAGCTCAATAGCAAGGGATACTTATGTTGATATACCCGGATATTCAACTGAAAAACTTACTCATGCTTATGCATATGAGGGGATAGATCTTTTAAAGGAAGTATTTAAGGTAAACTTTGACCTTGATATAGATAAATATATAGCTGTTAACTTTAGCTCATTTATGGAGATTATAGATGAGATTGGCGGAGTTGTTGTCGATGTTCCAGAAAGTGGGTTAGAATCAATTAATTCAATGATTGATGCTTGCTATAATTACTACTCTGATAAGGATAGTGTAGGGGAAAAAGAATATTTAACACACGCAGGAACTCAAAGATTAAATGGATATCAAGCTCTTGCTTTTAGTAGAATAAGATATACAGATAGTGCATTTCATAGAGAAGCTAGACATAGAGAAGTTGCAGAAAGTGTGTACAAGGAATTTGCTCAAAAAGGTATAGAAACTTATAAAAAATGTGCAGAAATTATTTTAAATAATACAAAAACTAATATAAGCCCTATAGAAATGATGAACTTAGCTTATACAGTTCTTAAGATAAATGATAAGGATATAGATCAATTTCAATTTCCTATAGAAGAATATAGAAATGGTCATATTATAAATAAACAAAAAGGATGGGTATTAGAATGGGACAAGGAGCCTAACTTAGAGGCTTGGCACAAGTTTATATTTGGAGAAAATAAATAAAAACTTTAAGTGATTAATAATAGCTAGAATATAATTTATATTCTAGCTATTATTTTATATATAGACATATATCTATATATAAAATATGTAAAATTATAAGATAAAGTATCTTACTTATAATAAAAAAGTAAAACTAAACTTTAACTTATCTTAATTTTGTTGAATTTGCGGTGGGTGAATTTAAAGGTTTTAACCTTAAAAGATAGAAATTATTTGAAGAAAATTTTTATTTTAAGGAGTATATTATGAATTCACAAGAGAAAAAGATAGTAGTCGGTGGAGTAGTTATAGCAGCTTTATCTTCAGCAGGATTTTCTATGGCACAAGGAGATTTTAATCTTATAGATGATGATTATAAAAGTCCGACTATTATTTCTGAAAAAACTTTAGCAAGTAATGAGAGCACTTCTATAAATACACCAAAAACAGATGTGGCTATAGTTGATGAAAGCAATGAAGAAGAAGAGATTGAGATTAAGGATGAATCTAATGAAAAAGTTAAGTCAAAAGTTAATACTTTAAAACAAACTTCAAAGTCACAAACAAATACATCAACATTACAAAATAAGCCACAACAAAAGCCAACAGAGCCTGAAGTAGTACCAGAAGTACCAGAGGAAAAGCCAACAGAGCCGGAAGTACCGGAACAAAAACCAACAGAACAAGAAGTATCACTAGAAGTACCAGTAACAGGCTTGGTAGAAGATTCAATAGAGAAAATAGAAACACCATCTGTAGAAAAGCAATTTGACATAAATTAATTAAACTATAAAGAAGTGTAAAATTAAAACAATGGCTAGAAGCTAGCCATTGTTTTTTTGTATTTTTATAAATTCACTATAGTTTGATTTTAAATCATTAATATTTATACTAGATGCAAGAGATAGAAGTTCACTATAAGACATATTTGTATCTATATGTGGTGAAATTTTATTGTATAAGCTAATATACTGAGGGATTGATAGATTTTTATAATCTTGAATATCACTTATAACTGGAAGTATTTCTTTGTAGTCAATTTTTATGTATTTATTAGAGTCAGATATATTTTCATTAATTACAAGTTCTTTAGAAGCAGAATCAACTGCTACAAGATATTCATTATCACCAACATCTACTAGTATATTTTCATTAGATTCATCTTTATTTATATCTACAAAGTTATCAGTAGGTGTAGATGAATTTTCATTTTCTTTTGATGATGAAGGTTGTGGATTAGTTTTGTCAATTGATGATTCTTGATTTTTATTATGGTTATTAGGTATAGTATTTAATAAAATTTTTCCTATTGGGAAAATGCATACTAATATTACAATAAATGCGATAAATTTTTTCATAGTTATTATCCTTTCATATTTTGATAAATTGATATATCAGTAGTGCGAATCAGGATATATCGTTGGCGACATGAAGTGTTTCGCCGACACGTCGCTCGAGCGCAGCGAATTTTTTATAATTATTAACAAAAAAAGGATATATAATTCGATATAAATAAATTTTAAATAGTTATAATATGGAATAAGACTATAAAATATGGTAATATAATCATAAATAATTATTAAATTTATATTATTTTAAGGGGAGAAAATATGAAAAAAGAAAATAATATTATATTATGTGGGATAGCTATAGCTGTACTTGCATCTGCAGGATTTGCTATGAGCCAAGGAACTATATCTTCAGCAGATGATAATTATGTAACTCCTAAACATGTAATTGAAGAACCTAAAGAAGATTTGGAATTAGAAGAGGATACAACTGAGGATGCTGAGGAAGAAAAGGATGATGATATGGATAATGATGATTCAGATGTAGAAGAAGTTAAAAAAGAAGAAAGTAGTGTAACACAAAAGCCGTCTGCATCGAAAGCGAATAATACAGTTACACAAAAGCCATCTACATCACAAACAAACAATACAGTTACACAAAAGCCATCTACATCACAAACAAATAATACGGTTACACAAAAGCC
>NZ_CATXCO010000163.1:0-5442 GCF_958366745.1 uncultured Romboutsia sp. | reverse complement strand
AAGTCAAAAGAATATATATTAGAAGCATTAGGGGAAGATTACTATAAACCTGATTTTGATAAAGGAAAGGAAAAAGGAAGTAAAAAAGTACAAGATGCACATGAGGCTATAAGACCAACTTCTGTAATTAGAACTCCGGATAGTATAAAGAGCTCTTTAACGAAAGATCAATTTAAGTTATATAACTTAATATGGAGACGATTTATAGCTAGTCAAATGCAAGATTCTATTTTTGATATATTAAACGTAGAGTGTAAAATAAATGACTATATTCTAAAGGCTACTGGTTCTAAAATGAAATTTGACGGATATACAAAGATTTATAACTTTACAGAAAGAGAAGATAAAATACTTCCTCCTATAAATGAAGGAGATACTCTTATTGTAAAGGATATATTACCTCTTCAACATTTTACTCAACCACCAGCAAGATATACTGAGGCGAGTCTGGTAAAAACCCTAGAAGAATTGGGAATAGGAAGACCTAGTACTTATGCACCAACTATAACTACTATATTAAATAGAGAATATGTTGAGAAGCAAGGAAGTAGTCTTCATCCAACAGAATTAGGAAAAATAGTTACTGATATACTAGAAACTAATTTCCAAAAATTTATAGACGTAGACTTTACTGCTACTATGGAAAGTCAGCTAGATGAGGTTGAAGAAGGAAATATACCTTGGAAAGAAGTTGTAGCGAAATCATATGAACCGTTAAAAGAAGCTATAGAGATAGCTAAGGAAAATATAGAAAAGATAAATATGGATGAAGAAACTGATGAAATATGTGAAAACTGTGGAGAACACATGGTAATAAAGCATGGTAGATTTGGAAAGTTTATGGCTTGTAAGAATTATCCAGAATGTAAGACTACAAAGCCTATTGTAAATAAAATAGGTGTAAAATGTCCTAAATGTAATAATGGAGATATAATACTTAGAAAATCTAAAAAAGGCAAAGCATTTTATGGATGTTCAAATTATCCAGAGTGTGACTTTTTATCATGGAATAAACCAACTGGAGATATTTGTGATAAATGTGGATCTTATATGGTAGAAAAAATAACAAAATCGGAAACTAAAGTTGTTTGTCCTAATAAAGAATGTAAAAATGAGATGGTAAAAGAGAATAGTGAAAATTGAAAAAATGAGGGGCTTTATATTGAAAAACCAATAGAATTATGATAATATTTCTATTACATAATTATAAGAAAAACTAACGTTTATTATATATAAGTATATAAGGCATAACTTTCATGAGGAGATGAATTGCAAATGGCGAGCGAAGTATTACAGAAAACAAGAAAAATTAATAAAACATTACAAACAAGTGGTGGAAGTAATGTCTCTTTTGACTTATTAGCAGGTGCATTAGGAGAAGTTTTAAGTTCAAATGTATACGTATTAAGCTCTAAAGGAAAAGTATTAGGATTACACCTTAATGATATAGCGGATAGCTCAGTTGTAGAAGATGATATAACTAAGCAAAAGAAGTTTCCAGAGGAATACAATACAAATGTATTAAAGATAAAAGATACTTTAGAAAATCTAACAGGTGAAGAATTACTTGAAGTATTCCCATTCGAACAAGGTAGAACTGAAAAGAAAACTACAATAGTTCCAATATTAGGAAGTGGGCAAAGATTAGGAACATTAATATTATCAAGATATGATAATGAATATGAAGATGATGATTTAGTTATAGCAGAATATAGTGCTACTGTTATAGGACTTGAAATATTAAGAGCCATAGGTGAAGAGCTAGAAGAAGAAATGAGAAAGAAAGCTGTAGTTCAAATGGCAATAGGAACATTATCTTATTCAGAACTTGAAGCAGTTGAACATATATTTGAAGAATTAGATGGTAAAGAAGGTTTACTTGTTGCAAGTAAAATAGCAGATAGAGTTGGGATAACTAGATCAGTTATAGTAAATGCATTAAGAAAGTTCGAAAGTGCTGGAGTTATAGAATCTAGATCTTTGGGTATGAAAGGTACTCATATAAAGATACTAAATGATAAGCTTATGGAAGAACTTAAAAAATTAAAAAATCATCAATAATTGATTGTAAAAAGGTATCTAAATTCTAGATACCTTTTATTTTTAATATGTATAAGGAGTGAGAGTATTGCCTTTAGCAGATAAAATGCGTCCAAAAAAGATTGAAGATATGGTTGGTCAAAGGCATATTATAGGAAAGGGAAAAGTTTTAAATAAAATTATAGAAAACAAATCTATTCCTAATATGATATTATATGGACCACCAGGTACAGGTAAAACTACTTTAGCAAATATAGTAGCAAATACTATAGGAAGAAAATATGTAAAATTAAACGCTGTTAATTGTGGAGTAAAAGAGATAAAGGAAATAATAGATGAAAATAAAAGAGATTTATTTTCGTATAATGGTATAGTTCTTATGCTTGATGAGATTCAAGCTTTAAATAAAAAACAACAGCAATCTTTACTTGAAGTTATAGAGGATGGTTCTGTGACGCTAATAGCAAGTACAGCAGATAATCCATATTTTGTAATATATAAAGCTATATTAAGTCGAAGTTCTATATTTGAATTTAAGCAAATAAATAAAGAAGATATACTTATTGGACTTAAAAGAGCTATTGATAAACTTAGAGAAGAGAATATATATGAGAATATTAATGTTAAAGAGGAAGCTTTAGAATTTATAGCAGAGATTTGTAACGGGGATATGAGAAGTGCATTAAATAAATTGGAGTTAGCTTTTAATACCGGTATAGATATAGGTTCAAATTCTGTTAATATAACTATAGATACTATTGTAGAGTGCTCTAGCTCGAAAGTGTTAAGTTATGATAGAAGTGGAGATGATGGATATTCAATATTATCTGCATTTCACAAATCATTAAGAGGGTCTGATGCCGACGCATCTATACACTATCTTGCAAGGCTTATTAAAGCTGGAGATATTCAAAATATAACTAGAAGACTGTTATGTGTTGCAAGTGAAGATGTAGGGCTTGCTGTTCCTCAAGCAATAACTATTACAGAAGCCTGTGTTCAATCAGCACTTCAATTAGGGTTACCAGAAGCTAGGATACCACTTGCACAAGCAACTATATACTTAGCCCAGTGCCCAAAATCAGATTCTGTTATAAATGCAATAGATAAGGCATTATATGACTTAGATAATATAAATGTAGGAGATATTCCTATTCATTTAAAGGATGCTCATTATGCTGGAGCTAAAAATTTAGGAAGAGGAGTAGATTATAAGTATCCACATGATTATCAAAACAATTATATTAAACAGCAATACTTACCAGACGAAATAAAGCATAAAAAATATTATATACCAGGTAAGAATAAAAATGAAATAGCATTTGATAATTATTGGGAAAATATAAAAAAAAATAAATAATAAGAAATTTAATATAGGCTACTAAGTATTTGGAAAATACATGATAGCCTATTTTTAATCTAAGAATAGATGTTAGTTAATATTATTATAATAGAATTTTATGTGTTATTTTTTTTAGCAGTAGCATCTATTATAATATATAGAGATTAAATACTAAAAGTAAATTACATTAAATAATTTGCTTTGATAAAAAATTAAAAATATAAGCATCTAAAAAATTAAATCATGCTAAAATTATTATAGCAAAATATATGTGGATGAGATAATGTACAAAATAGTATATACATAGTAAAAAATTAAATAAAATAAATAGAAAATATCAGGGGGAGTCTATGATTATAAAGGTGGATGATATCTATCATAGCAAGGTTATTAATTACTTAAAAAGAGAGCCTGACTTTAACTTGTTTATAATAGGGGATATAGAGCGATATGGATATGATAATTATTTTTTAGATATATGGGCAGATATAGATAAAAAAGGACATATAGAAGGTGTATTGTTGAGATACTTTGAATACCTTATATTTTATTCGCAAGGAAATTTTAATATAGATGAATTTGCTAATCTTATAAATAGCCTAAATTATATAGAAATAAGTGGTAAACTAGATGTTTTACAGAAATTAGAGAGAAAAATATGTGTAAATCGCAAACGAATAGTCAAGTTTTGTGTTCTTGATGATTCAAGTAAATTAAATGATATAGAAATAGGATTAAGACCTAAGAAAATAAGATTTGGAAATATAAATAAGGTAGCGAAATTATACGAAGAGATTGATGAATTTGAAAATACTACTGTAGAAAATATAAAAAATGGACTTAGAACAGGTAGAGGATATTGCATAGAAGTAAATAAAAAAGTGGTGGCTATGGCAAAAAGTACATTAGAAACTAGAACTCATGCAATGATAGTAGGAGTTGGAACGCATCCAAATTTTAGAAATAAAGGCTTAGCTACAAAGTGTATAGTAAAGATATGTAGTGAAATTATAAATGAAAATAAAATTCCATGCTTATTTTATGATAATATAGAAGCAGGAAAGATATATAATAAACTAGGTTTTAAAGAAAAGGGATATTGGGGCATATACTATAGATAAAACCATAGCAATATTATATAATATATACAGATATAATACTTTGGGAGGGAAATATGTATAAAATAGGAATTGATGTAGGTGGAATGAGTATAAAAGCTGGCCTTGTAGTTAATGGGGAAATTATTCAAAGGTCAGTTAAAGAGACTAATCAATCTGGTGGTTTAGAAAATATTATAGAAGATATAACTGAATTAGTTAATGATTTATTAGATAAAAGTGAATTAGAAATAAATAATATAGATTCAATAGGAATAGGATTTCCAGGAGTTGTTACAAGTGAAGGTAGAGTAACTTGTGTGAATATAGGTCTTGAAAATGCTTTAATAATACCTAAGTTAGAAGAACGCCTAAAAGGAACTATTGTACGTGCAGGTAATGATGCGAATGTAGCAGCACTTGCTGAGTATTTTTACGGTAGTATGAAAGGCTATAATAGTGGAGTTATGATAACACTAGGAACTGGAATAGGTGGAGGTATAGTTATAGATGATAAGTTAATAACTGGCTCAAATGGAGTAGGTGCTGAAATTGGTCATACTATGGTTGCTACTAATTACTATGACTGCAATTGTGGAAACAATGGATGTTTTGAAACTTTCTGCTCAGCTACGGCTATAATAAAATATACACAGAAATTATTAAAAGAAGGTAGAGAAACTATAATAAGAGATATGTGTAACAATAACTTAGAAAATATAACTGCTAAGATGGTATTTGATGCATATAAAGAAGGAGATCAAGTAGCAGTTGAAATTATAAATAGATTTAAAAAATATTTAGCTATGGGAATAGGAAATATAGTTAATTTTATAGATCCAGCAGTTATATCAATAGGTGGAGGAGTTTCTAATGCTAGTGAAATACTTTTAGATGGTTTATCAGAACAAGTAAAAAAACACCTTCCTTTTAAAAAGGCAAAAATTGGGGATATTGTTATAG
>NZ_CATXCO010000162.1:0-5496 GCF_958366745.1 uncultured Romboutsia sp. | reverse complement strand
CAAAGAATCTATTTCTAATAGTTTATCTAGTTACATATAGATATAAGTTCTTTAAGATAATTAAAATTCATACAATATAACAAATTTAAATTTAGAATATTTTATGGATAAGGTATTGAAGAGAAAAAAGGATGATAGTATGTATGATAGCAGATATATTGAATTAGAGAAATTAATGAACATAATAAATAAATTAAATAAAGAATTACAATTAGTAAAAAAAGATATAAACAATAAAGAAAGTAAATCAAAAGAACTAGTTTCATATATAGAACAAAAAATAAAAGAAAATACTAAAAGTATAAAAGAGCTAGAAAATCCATTTTTACTATTTATAATGGGTTCTGGTAATTATGGAAAATCAACTCTTATAAATGCCCTTTTACAAGAAAAAGTAATAGAAACTAGTGATATACCAAATACATGGAAACTAGATTTATTTATTAAATCAGATAATGAAAAAGTAGAAATAACCTATAATGATGAAAGAGAAATTATAAAAAGTTTAAGTAATGGTAAAAAAATATTAAAAGAAGAAGAGGATAAATTTAAAATATCAAAAAAAGAAATATCAAAAAAAATATTAAGCTACAAGAATAAACTTAGCAAAGATAAATTAAAAGAATTTAAAATTGAACAAGAAAGATTACACTTATATAAATCAGATATAAATCAAATAAAATACTATTTAAAAAATAAAAAAATACTTAATGACTTTACAATAGTAGATACACCAGGACTTAATCAAACCTTACTAAAAAACACCGTAAAGCGTATGAATAAATACTATCAAAAATCAGATGGAGTAATATGGCTAATAGATGCTCAAAATATAGTATCTAAAGAAACTAATAAATTAATTGAGGAAATAAATAAAATAGATAATTTACATGAAAAGAAAATAATAGGTGTAGTTAATAAAATAGATATAATAAAAAATGATAACGATTTAGAAAGACTTAAAGAAAAAGTAAATGAAATATATAATAATAAATTTAATGATATTGTTTATATATCAGCTCGTGATGCTTTAGATGGAATTGTAAACAAAGATAAATATTTAATAGATAAAAGCAACATAAATAATTTATATAAATCTATAGAGAGTAATTTCAAACAAGTATGTGAAAAAAAACAAATAGATTCTAAATATAAAAATTTATCTATAATGAAAAATAAAATACTAGATAAAATATATTCATATAAGAGAAGTTTGTATAAAGATATATCTGATTATAATGAAATTGAATTTGAATTAAATAAAAGTTGTAATGAAATATATTTATATACATTAAATCATATAAATAAATTTAAGAAGAAAAAAATATATACTAAAGAGGATTTATATTCATTAAAAAAAGCAATAGAAAATTTAGAAGTACAATGTAGTAAGGAAATAGAAAAAAATTATAATACATTAATCAAAAAAGCAGATTTTAGCAATATTACAAACAATCCTATCAACACAAAAGTCTATTTTTCTAAAAGCAAATATTTGATTATAAATTATAATAACTTTAAAACTGTAAAAAGAAATAACAAACTATCAAGTTTTATAAATCAACTCACAAAAGCAAATTCTGAAAAAGTTGTAAATGATGAAGTTGCATTAAGTAACCATATCCAAAAAAATATTACATACTTAGAAGACGAGATAATAACAACCCTAAAAGATAAATTAGATGAGATAAAAGATAATGTAAATGAAGTCAAATATAATACATTTAAAAATAAATATTTAGATTACAATTTAATAAAAGAGCATATTAGTTATTTAGACAATATAGAAAATATATTAATAAATTTGAGGTGATATTTTGGAAAATATAAGTCAATATATCTATGAAATTAAAGAAACTTTACTTAATTCTCCAATAAGACAAAGATTATCACAAAAAGAAATAGTACCCTTTAAGGATATTGTATCTGAAAATCTAAATGAACAGATAGAAAATATCAAAGCATTAGAATCAAGTCAGTATAAGCCATTAAATATAGCTATAGTAGGAGAAGTTAAATCAGGAAAATCAAGTCTTTTAAATGCACTTTTAGGAAAAGAAATAAGTAAGGTAGATGTATTAGAAGCTACTTCATCAGTAATAGAAGTTGTTTATAGTGAAAATACTGATGTGAGCAAATTTGCAGATTTGACAAGAATAAGTTTAGACATAGATTATTTGAAAAAAATAAATATAGTAGATACACCAGGACTAAAAAGTATAACTCAAAGTAATGAGAAGAAAACCATAGATTATATTAAGTACGCAGATTTAATTTTATTTGTTATAGATGCAACTCATCTAGGTCAAGAAGATACAATAGAAGCATTAGACTTAATAAGTGAATATAATAAACCTATTATTGGAGTAGTAAATAAATGTGATTTATTAACAGAAAATAGGAGTGAAATTTTAGATTATATAACAAGTGAGTATGGCATTTATATAGATAGATTTTTTATGATATCATCATCTCTTGAATATCAACATAAAATGAGTCAACAAACAATAGCTAAAAGTACAGACCTAATAGTATCAAACTATACAGAACTTAGGGAAAACTTTAGAAAATTAACTGATTATATAGAGTGTATATATGAAAATTCCAATGAGACAAAATACAAAAGTATAAAAACTTCAATAGAAGGAATAATTCAAAAAGATATAATAGTACATAACGATTATAATAAAAGCGTTGATGTATTATTAGGTGAATTAAGAAAATATGAAAAACTACTACAAAATAAAAAAGATTATATAAAAGCAAAAATGGAGTTTGAAATAAATGATTGGATTGATAGAATTTTATTAAGCGATGAGATAAAAAGAATTGAAAGTGATATAAAATCTGCAAATGTATATATAAATGAATCTTACTTAACTGATTTGATAAATTCTAAAAAGAATGAATTAGATGATTTATATTTTAAAGAATGGAGTACTTGCTTAAAAGAAGTAAGTGAAGAAATGGATGATGATATAAAAAGATATGTAAATGATATAACATATAAAAATGAGTTATTAGATACACCAACATTTAAGTTAGATGGGGAAAAAACAGATATGAATGCAATACTTGCAACAATAGGTACAGGGGCAATACTTGGTGCTACATCAGGAGGGGTTATTTCAATCTACAGTGCAACTTTAGGAAATTATGCAGCATCACTTACACTTGGAGCAGCTATTATGACTTATCTACCACCTCTTTTAATAGCTGGAACTATAAGTGGAGCTGTTGGAAAAGTTATATATGATAAAGTTTTAGATGATAGAAAAAACAAAGAAATACTTGACAATATAGAAAAATTTATAAAGAATTTAAAAGATAATATAAAAGAAAGACTAAATAAAGACTATGAAAAGCTTAGTCAAGAAATAGTAGTAACTACTACTGAGATATTAAAAAATATAAAAGGTGTATATATAAATAAATATGAAATAGAAGATTTTATGGAATCAATAGAAAAATATATAACATATTTAACACAATATGTAGAAATATCATACAATAAAGCATAAATGCAAATCCAATAAGGAGTAGAGACATGATAACCCTAAGCTTATGTATGATAATAAAAGATGAAGAATTAGTTTTAGATAGATGTTTAAAAAGTATTTATGATGCAGTCGATGAGATAATAATAGTTGATACAGGGTCAACTGATAATAGCAAAAATATATGCAAAAACTATACAGAAAATATATATGATTATATATGGAATGATGACTTTTCAGCTGCTAGAAATTTTTCTTTTGAAAAAGCTACTAAAGATTATATACTATGGCTAGATGCTGATGAAATAATAGATGAAGAAAATAAAGAAAAACTTTTAAACTTAAAACAAGTTTTATCATTAGATATAGACGTAGTAACTATGCATACATGTATGAACATAGATGAATGTAATAATCCTCAAATAACTATGGTAAGAAATAGAATAGTGAAAAGAGAAGATAACTTTAAATGGATTGGATTTGTTCATGAATATATAGAAGCTAGTGGAAATGTCTATGATAGTGATATTTGTATAATACATGATAAAGTTAAACCTGTAAGTGATAGAAACTTAAAAATATACAAAAAGAAAGTAGAAGAAAAACAAGCATTTAGTGAGAGAGATTTATATTACTATGGAAAAGAATTATATTGTAATAAATACTATAATGAAGCGATAAAAGTTTTAGAAGAGTTTGTATCTAAGGGAACTTGGGAAGATGAAATAATTGATGCTCTTTGTAAAATTGGAGAATGCTATTTATGTAAAGATGATAAAGAAATAGCTAGAAAATATTTTTATAAAACCTTTGAATATGGTCCTCCACAAGGCGAAATACTTTATAAGATAGCATATTCTTTTCAAGATGAAGAAAAATACGACAGAGCAATAAGTTGGTATGAGATAATATTAAGTTTACCTATACCTGATGATTGTTGTCAGTGTAGACATATATGCTGCTTAAGGTTTAAGCCACATCTTAATTTATGTTATTGTTATTTTAAAGTTGGAGACCTAAACCAGGCTTATTATCATCATAAAAATTGTATGAAAATAAATCCAAATGATCCATGTGTTAAATACAATGAAAGTTGTTTTAAATTAATAATGAAAAATAATAAAGTCTAGACTAATGTCTAGACTTTATTATTCTATCGAAAAAAAGACCAACTTTATATAAATTCATGGCAAATGTTTTTACTAAGTAATTTATATATCCTAAAAATCCTTCATCACATTCGTCTGAATATAACTTTGTGACATCCATTCCAAATTGTAAGTTAATATTATTTATATAATTAAATTGAATACAAACCATATATAAAAAATAGATTATTGCCACCATAAGCAATAAAAGTAAAATTAAACCTATTATCATAGATAAATCCCCTCCAATAAATAATCCCTTATAATAAATATTACTATAATTAGGATAAGATATCACCACACAAATACATATAAAATATTTGTTTAAACGACATTAACATACATGTAAGTGTAATATTTATACAAAAAAATTATTATCTAAAATAATAATTAAATAAGTGTAAAAAATTAATAGTTTTAGTAATATACTTGAGAAAGAATTAATAATTTTTTTAATATTTTTATATATTAGGAAACGGTAATATGAAAATTTTTAGGGGATAATATTTGAATATAAGAAAAATTGTCATTTAAAAATGCTTAACTGATAAGTAGTTCAATTTAAGGGAATTTTTTATGTGTTTAATAATAATAGAATAGTTATACTTATATCTTTAAATATATAGTATAGAGATATAAATGTAAATTATATAAATTATGATAAATTAAATATTATAATAAGGTTTACAAATAATTAGATTAAAGGTTAGTATAGAGTTAATAAGAACTAAGAGGTGTAATATGAATAGATACAAAGATATTTTAACTACTAAAAAAGATCACTTAGAGGAAGAAAAAACATAAGTGTAGATGAGAGAGTAGATAATTTAATAAAGTTAAAGACCATAAGA
>NZ_CATXCO010000161.1:0-5513 GCF_958366745.1 uncultured Romboutsia sp. | reverse complement strand
TATTGATATTATTTATATTTATAAGTTATCAACAAAAAATTTTATATCATAATTTACTTGTACGTAAAAATATCTATCAATATTGATAGATATTTTTTATAGTACTTCGATAGTCGAATTAATTGACTTGCAATATTTTTGTTTAGCTATTATTATAGTAATATAATATACA
Organism: uncultured Romboutsia sp.; assembly: GCF_958366745.1. NCBI lineage: Bacteria > Bacillati > Bacillota > Clostridia > Peptostreptococcales > Peptostreptococcaceae > Romboutsia > uncultured Romboutsia sp. Next base: position 5,341 of record NZ_CATXCO010000161.1, on the reverse strand, counting down.
TCAAATAGGAGATTGACCATGAACAAAAAGAAAAAAATAATACTAACGATTTCTATATTACTATTAGTAGTAATTTTAGGTGTAGGAGGATTAGTAGGTAACTATTTTTATAACCTAGCACTAAATCCTTTCACTTCAAAGGATATGATTTTTGGCGACGATGATGATGATACTTCTCTAGAGGTAGAAGCTGATGTTAACTGGCTTATAAAAGATTCTAATTATATAGATACATATATAACTTCATCTGACAATTTAAAATTACATGCATACGAAGTAAAAAATGAAAATAAAACTGATAAATGGGCTATTGTAGTACATGGATATACAAGTGAAGGAAAATTATTAAGTTCTAAAGCTAAGCATTTATACAATATGGGATATAATGTATTAGTTCCAGATTTAAGAAGTCACGGAACTAGTGAAGGAAACTATATTGGTATGGGATGGCATGATAGACTTGATATAATTGATTGGATTAATTATATAGTTAAAAATAATCCAAACTCTGAAATAGCTCTTCATGGAACGTCTATGGGATCTGCTACTGTTTTAATGGTATCTGGAGAAAAGCTACCATCTAATGTAAAGGCTATTGTTGCTGATTGTGGATATACATCAGTTTATGATGAATTTAGCTATCAACTTAAGCAATTATTTAACTTACCAGCCTTTCCTATTATGAATTTTTCAGATGTTGTTACACATATAAGAGCTGGATATTGCTTAAATGATGCTTCAGCTATAAATCAAGTAAAAAAATCAACAACTCCAATATTATATATTCATGGAGATAAGGATGATTTTGTTCCATATTATATGATGGATGAGTTGTATAATGCAACTAATTCAGAAAAAGAAAAGCTAACTATAGAGGGTGGAGAACATGCTAACTCAGATTTAGTTAATCCTAAGCTTTACTGGTCAACAGTTAATAGTTTCCTTGAAAAATACATTGAAAATTAATACGATATAAAAAATAGTGCATCTTTTAATAGATGCACTATTTTTATATATTAAACTAATTAAATTTTACACTTGTGGCTGTTGTTGCGGTTGATGAACTTGTCCAGGTTGACTTTGTTGATTACTTGGCATTTGTATTACATCACCAGTATTTTCTTGGATAGTACCATCTTGAGTATTTCCTGATTGATTATTTTGTTGATTATTTTCTTCCTCTTGAGTTTTTTGTTCTTCTTCCTCTTTTATTGCTTCTTGTTTTTGATTTTCCTTTATTGCATCTTGTTCTAATTTATACTGACCTTGACTTGATATATCTTTTGCATTTTCTTTTCTTTCTTCTTGTGCTTTTTTATATTCTTCATTTAACTTTATAAGCTCTTTTTTCTTTTTAGATGCTTCATTTTTTATATCTGATGAACCACCTTTTAAATTTTCTATAGCCTCTAAACATGCTATAGCCTTATCGTAATTTTTCTTTTCTTCATATTCCGCTGCATCTTTCATTTTTACAGCTTGTATATACATACTTCTTGCATTTTCATTTGTGCTATCTGCAGTTAAAGCCTGAGATAAAAGTTCTTGTGCTTTTGTATATTCATGTTTTTCTAAAGCTAACTTACCTTCATTAAGCAATTCATCTTTTTTAGATGCTGAACATCCTGTAAAAAGTATTGTTATAATCATAATTATTAATATATTCTTATATTTCATAAAATACCTCCATATATAAATTTTATCATATTTTTTAGTTTAATGGAGAAAAATGTAGTTTTTTAGATAAACTCCTTAATTATTATAGTATATTTAATATTCCCTGTAAAATTAATATTATTTAACTATATATTAATGTAATTATTTAAGTAAAAATGTCAACTTAGTATATTTTAAATTACTGTTAGTGATAATAAAAAATTCGCTTCGCTCATGTCGCCAACGACTTCGTCCGTTGCTCAAAATCTTTTTTACGCTCAAAACCAGTTGATTGATATTACTTACATTCAGAAGTTATCCACATTTTTTTAAATATTATAATATCCTTAAGCGTAAAAAAATAATATCATCATTATTTTTTAATCTTAAATCTAAAAATGAGTATCTGTAGAAGTAATTTTACAGATACTCATTTTTAATTTTAAGTAATATTTTAAAATAGTAATAAGTCTATATTCTTTATAATAAAATTAAATTTTAAACAAATACTCTAACCTATATTTTCATCTTCTAATACATCCAACTTTTGTGCAACTATCTTAGTAGTACTAGCTTGTACTAAAAGAGTTATTATTATTGTCATAAATACAACTGATGAAATAACTTCATATCCAGGTACTTTTGTAGATACTATAATACCAGAAAGTGCTGCAGGTATTACACCAGTCTCTCTTACCCACATCATAAATAATTTTTCATTTTTAGACCAAGATGCTTTTCTATCAAATAATGTACAAACTAACACTACTATTGGTCTAGCTACAAACATAAGTACTAGCACTATTATTACTGATTTTAATCCATATTTTAATAAGCTATTTAAGTCTAAATGAGTTCCTAGTATTATAAATATAGACATTCTTGCTAAAGTTGCAATATTTTCTCTAAAATGAAGTCCTGCTACATAATTTTCATCAGGTACCCATAGACCAAATTTTTTCTTATTCCCTGCTACAAGACCAGAAACGAATACAGACATATATCCACTTCCACCTAATCTTTCTGATATTTCATATGCAAATACAACTATAACTATAGATATTATAGGAGCATAGTCATGAAATATACCATACCTTTTATCTGATGATAAAGATACACCTATCAAAGCTACTATTGTACCAACTAAAACACCAATAAGTATCATAAATATTAGTTCTAATGATATTGATAATAATCCACTACTTTTACTTAAAGTTATACTTGTAAGTATAGATGTAAATAATATTGCTCCAAATGCATCATTAAATGCAGATTCACTAATTACAGTTTGCTTTAATCTATTTTTAATAGGTATTTTTTTAAATACTGGTATAAGGGCTGCTGGGTCAGTAGATGCTATAGTTGCACCTAATAATAAGCTTGGACCTGGTGGTAACTTAAATACATAATAAGTAGTTAAGCCAACTATTGCTGCAGTAATAAACACGCCTAAAGAAGCAAGTAATCCTACACTTACTTTAACTTCATTTAATACCTTAAACTTTATCTCTCTACCACCTTCATATAATATAAAAGCAGATCCAAAAGTTAATATTATTTCATTTACTACAGGAAATGAATCTATATTTACCAGATTTAAAAATACAGGACCAAATAATACTCCTAAAATTAAATATATTACAACATCTGGTATATTTAATTTTTCTCCAATCCATCCTCCTATTACTCCAAGTACACCGATAGACGACATTATAAGCACTAGTTCATTAGCACTTATTGCAGCTGTGTTCATCTCTCCCATATACTCACCTCACATAGATTTTATTTAAATATTAATATTATAATTTACATTTTTTTAATATTTATGTTATAAAATCTATGAAGCAAATATCATTTTAAGTTAGTTCTTAAATTAATCTTTAAAATAATAAAATCTATAATTATTATTATAAGAATAATTATAGATTTTATTATTTTAGAAATTTTACCTATCTATTTAAAAATGAAACTTATATTACCTTAAAAAGTTTACTTAAGTTTATATCAACAAAATCTATATCTAAATCTAATTTATCTGGGACTTTTATATCTTTGTTATTTTTAGTTACTACTAATATTTTAGGAACTTCAAAGAATGGTATAGTTGATTTTTCTATTTTTTCTTCAATCTTATCATACTTAAATATATTGAAATTTTCATCTAAGTTTATATCAACTAAGATTTGTTTTATATCATTATAATTGTCCACATACTCTACAAATAAATCATATGTTAAGTTATCTACTTTAACATTTCTATAAAAACGTCTTACTTTATATCCTCCAGTTTCAAGTTTTATGGCTAATTCTGAACCAAGTACTACTTTAAGTAGCTCTTTGCCTTTATACATTTTACTTCCATTTAAATAGTATATATAAGTATTCTCTCTATACCCAGAGTAATTTAGATTGCAAGGATATTTTCTTAAAGTATACTCATTACACATCTTTCTCAATGTCTTTTTGAATGGTTTTCTAGTATATCTTTTTCTTGTCCCAAAAAACTTTCCAACTTGTGATTCTGTTATACATCTAATCTTGCTAACTAGTATTAATATCTCTTTTTCTACTCCTACCATCATGTCAAAATCTCCTCGAAGTTATTATTTATTGGTTATAGTATCAATATATTAAACTAGTCCTTTAAAATTTACAGTTTTGATAAAAAAATTCGCTTCACTTAAGCTACTGCGTTGGCTAAGTATTTCAAAATCTTTTTTGTGTTAATATAAGTATATTGATATTACTTACACTTAAAATTTATAAACACTTTTTAATACTATAAATAACTTTAAACACAAAAAAATCGCATATAAAATGCGATTTTTAATTAATTATTGTTTAGTTGTATCTACTTCAACATTTAAAATATTTAAATTATCAAATTCATTTATATCAACTAATCCCTTTGCTTCTTTTTGATAAGATAACTTAACTTTATCTCCAACTTGAGTTAAAGGAAGCTCTGATGATACTTTAGACATTGCATTAAATATTCTTGAAGTATCAGTATCTATTGTTAAATAATAGAATGTATTACCACTTTGAACATCTTGATTTATTCTTGTTATAGTACCTTCTATAGTTTGCTGTGTTTCATCATTTTCAAGCTTTATAGAATTACCTTTTGATGCTAATGCTTCTCTATAGTTTCTTAAAGCTTCTTCTTTGTTTTCCCCAAGACCTAATACACTATAATCTTCAACTGATACAAAGGAAACCATCTTAACAAGACCTGCTTTATCCTTTAATGACATTACATATGTTGGTTTTCCAAGTATGTTATACATTACAGGGAAAGTAGCTTGATAGTTTTTCTCTTGTACTTTACCCTCAGCTGAAGTCATTGCTGCCGTTTCTGTAGCTCCAGGCTGTTTATAAAGCTTAGCTTCTTTAGTACGTGTATCAACTAACATAAATCCAATAGTTGATTCGTCTCCCCCTGCTGAAGTTATTCCAGTATACCAATATGCTTTTCCATCAGTTCCATATACTAAAGATGTACCTTCTGTTGCAACAAGTACTCCTTCTTCTGATATAACTGAGTTTAAGAATCCTTTAACATATAATCCCCAGTCATTTATCTGATCTACAACAAATGATTCAGGTTGTATTCTATCAATCCATTTTGGAGCATCTTTTATAGAATATCTTTTAGTTTCTCCAGTTGATGCATTAACAGTAG
>NZ_CATXCO010000160.1:0-5565 GCF_958366745.1 uncultured Romboutsia sp. | reverse complement strand
AAACTTATATCAGTAATAGGATTTAATTTATCCTGTTTTGGTGGTAATACATAAGTTTGACCAGGAAGTATTTGACGAACTCTACTTACACTTGGAGGTATTCTTTTTGCAGAATCTATAATTTTATTATTAGATGAATGAGTAAGAATTATATTACTATGTCTTCCCATTATTTCTATTATAATATCCTTAGTTGTTTTTTCTTTTAACTCATCAAAAGATTCAACACTAATTTTTATTATCCTCTCAAAATCAACTTGAGAAACATTTACTATATTTCCTCCTTGTATATATTTTCTAAAGAGCATACAAAACATAGGAGCATTTATAGGATTTTCTTTTTTATAGTCACTAGCTAGGTAGACTCTAGGATTAGATGCGCTACAACTTAAAACTAGCTTAAAATTTTCTTTATTATTTCTTATATGTAAAACTACTTCATCATTTTCAGGTTGATATACTTTATCAATTTTTCCACCTAAAAGTTTTTTATGTAATTCGTCTACTATAGAATGTATAACTAAACCATCTAAAGCCATAATATTTCTCCCTTCTATATAAACTTTTAATAAATTAATTATTACACAATATACATATATTGTGAATAGGAGGATTTAATTATATATTTATAATTTCCTTTTATTATTAAAATATTGTATAATTATAAGTTAGGAATTGAAATTTATAAGGGGGCTAAATTATGAAATTTTGGAAATTACATGGAATAGGAAATGATTTCGTAGCTATAGATGGAAGATTTGACAATAAAGAGGCATCAGATTATTCTGAATATGCTAAAGCAGTATGTCATAGAAAATTTTCTGTAGGAGCAGATGGATTGCTTGTTGTTAAAAATTCTGATAACTGTGATGTAGAAATGGTCTATTATAATGCAGATGGAAGCAGAGCAGCTATGTGTGGAAATGGATTAAGATGTTTTGTTAAGTTCGTTTATGATAATAATATAGTTAGAAAAGAAGAATTTAGTGTTAATACATTAGATGGTGTAAAAAAAGTTAAAATAAATCTTAAAGGTGAAGAAATAGATACTATAAAAGTTAATATGGGAAATGGAAGTTTTTTATGTGAAGATATTCCTGCTATATCTAATAACAAAGTATTTATAGGTGAGAATATAGATGTCTTAGATAAAAACTTTGAAGTAAACGCTATGCTTATGGGTGTACCACATGTTGTTATATTAGTTGATGATATAAGTATAGAAGAAGTATGTAAATATGGACCTTTATTAGAAAAAAATAAAAATTTCCCAAAAGGAACTAATGTAAATTTTGTGAAAATAGAAGATAATAATAACATTATAGTTAGTACATGGGAAAGAGGATGTGGATACACATTAGGATGTGGAACTGGAATGACAGCATCAGCAATAATATGTAATTATTTAGGAAAAGTAAATAAAAGTGTAAATGCAAAATCTGAAGGTGGATGTGTGAAAATAGATATAGATGATTTTGTTTATATGACAGGACCTGCTGTTAAAATATGTGAAGGAACTTTGGAGGTATAGTAAATGGCAATAAGTATGACAGGATTCGGAAGAGGAGAGTATAAGGATGATAATTATCAGTTCTTAGTTGAATGTAAGACTATAAATCATAAGTATGCAGATATAAATATACGTCTTCCGAGAAAATTATCATTTTTAGAGGATAAGGCAAGGATATTAGTTAAAGACTATATAAAAAGAGGTAGAGTTGATTTATATATAAAGCTTGACTTATTAGGTAGTGAAGATGTAAACTTAAAGTTTGATGAAGCGTTAGCAACTCAATATGTATCAATACTAAAACAAATAAAAGACAAGTTTGACCTAGTTGATGATATAAGTGTAATGAATATTGCAAAGTTTCCTGATGTTATAAAAACTGAGGAAAAAGAAGATGATGAAGATAAGTTATGGTCAATGTTAAAAGTAGCTTTAGAAAATGCATTACTTAAGTTAAAAGAAATGAGAAGTGAAGAAGGTAAAAAGTTAGCAGAGGATATACAAAATAGATGTGATCTTCTTAAAAATTATATTGAAGATATTGAAAAATACTCATATAATGTTGTTATTGATTATAAAGAAAAATTAAAAAATAGAATAAGTGATATGTTAGAAGATCCTAGCATAATAGATGAAAGTAGATTAGCTCAAGAAGTTGCTATATATGCAGATAAAAGCAGCATAACAGAGGAAATAGTAAGGTTTAAAAGTCATATAGAACAATTAAAAAATACTGTTGTAAAAAATGAATCAATAGGTAGAAAAATAGACTTTTTAATCCAAGAGATGAATAGAGAAACAAATACTATAGGCTCTAAATCTTCTGATTTAAATATAACGAACTTAGTTGTGGAAGTAAAAAGTGAATTAGAGAAAATAAGAGAACAAATACAAAATATAGAATAATTATAAATTATTAAATAGATTTTAAGACATAATTATATGAACAAATAGAAAGGAAGAGATTGATGCTTAATAGAAAAGGTCTATTATTAGTTGTATCAGGTCCATCAGGTGCAGGAAAAGGTACGATATGTAAAGCGTTATTAAACAAAAATGATCAGATAAAATTATCAGTATCAGCTACAACTAGAAAACCAAGAAATGGAGAAGTTCATGGTGTTAACTATTTCTTCATAGAAAAAGAAGAATTTACTAAAATGATAGAAAATGGTGAATTCTTAGAATATGCTCAAATATATGATAACTTCTATGGAACTCCAAAAGCTGCTATAATAGAATGCTTAGAAAAAGGGCAAGATGTTATATTAGAAATAGAAATGCAAGGAGCAAGACAAATAAAAGAAGTTTATCCTGAAGGAGTATTTATATTTGTGCTTCCACCATCGTTAGAAGAACTAAAAAGTAGAATTGTTGGAAGAGGTACAGAAACTCAAGAAGAGATAGAAAAGAGATTTAGCTGTGCTTTTGAAGAAATAAATCAAATAGTTAACTATGATTACTTTATAGTTAATGAAGATATAGAAAAATCAGTTAGTGATGTTGAAGCTATAATATGTGCTGAGAAAAATAAAGTTACTAGATATAAAAATAACATTATAGATAAATTTAAGGAGGAATTATAAAATGTTAAAGCCATCAATAAATGAAGTATTAGATAAAATAGACAACAGATATTACTTAGTAGGAACTGTTGCAAAGAGAGCAAGAGAGATAATAGATGGAGCTGAAGTTTATGTTTCAGCTAAAAATAGAGATAATAATAAGCCAGTAACTATAGCTACTCAAGAAGTTGCTGATGAAAAAATAACATTTAGATTATTAACTCAAGAAGAAATAGATAAAAAAGAAGAAGTAATAATAGAAGAACATACTACAGAAGAGGAGTAAGTTCTATGTTAAAGGATAAGACTGTTGTAATAGGAGTAAGTGGTGGTATAGCTGTATACAAAACTTTAGATGTTGTTAGTAGATTAAGAAAACTTGGCGTAAATGTTAATGTAATAATGACAAAATCTGCAACGGAATTTGTTACACCATTATCATTCCAATCATTAAGCCAAAATTATGTAGTTTGTGATATGTTTGAAGATCCTAAAACTTGGGATGTAGAACATATATCTCTAGCTAAAAGAGCTGATGTATTCTTAATAGCACCAGCTACAGCTAATGTTATAGGTAAAATTGCAAATGGAATAGCAGATGATATGCTTACTACAACAGTTATGGCTACAAAGGCAAAAGTATTAATAGCACCAGCTATGAATACTAATATGTATGAAAATCCAATATTACAAAGAAATATAAATACATTAAAAGAATTAGGATATAATTTTGTAGAGCCAGAAAGTGGTAGACTTGCTTGTGGAGATACAGGTAAAGGAAAATTAGCATCTCCAGAAACTATAGTGGATGAAGTTGTTAAATTGCTTTCAAAAGGGCAAGATTTAAAGGGAAAAAGTATAATAGTAACAGCTGGACCAACAGTTGAGAGTATTGACCCAATGAGATACATAACTAATAGATCTACTGGAAAAATGGGTTACTCTATAGCTAAAGAAGCTATAGAACGAGGAGCAGATGTTACCCTTATAACAGGTCCAACAAATTTAACTCCACCACAAAATCTGAAAAAACTAGTAAAAATAGAATCTGCAAAAGATATGTACGAAGCTGTTTTAGCAAACTTGGATGAAAATGATGTGGTTATAAAAAGTGCAGCAGTAGCAGATTATAAACCTAAAAACTACTCTAATAAAAAAATAAAAAAATCAGATGATGATTTAGTTATAGAATTAGATAGAAATAAAGATATAGCACAAGAAATAGGAAAAATAAAAAATAATAAAATCTTAGTTGGATTTGCAGCTGAGACAAATGACCTTATAGAAAATGCAAGTCTTAAAATAAAAAAGAAAAATCTAGACTTCATAGTAGCTAATGATTTGACTAAAGAAGGTGCAGGATTTGGTGTAGACACTAATATAGTTAAAATCATAGACAAAGAAGGTAATATTACAGAATATCCTAAAATGAAAAAAGAAGAGGTAGCAAATATTATTTTAGATAAGATAAAAGAGCTACTTAGTGTATAAGCATCTATTAATATAGATGCTTATATTTTTACGTAACAGGATATAATTTAACTAAAAGATATAAATAAAAAATAGAGGTTAGAATATGGAAAAATACGCAAAAGTCATAGTAAGAAGTAATACTTTCCACACTGACAACTTATTTACATATAAAATACCGGAATTTTTAAAAAATCAGATATATGTTGGTCATAGGGTTTTAGTACCATTTGGAAAAGGAAATAAACCTACAGAGGCTTTTGTATTTAAAATATCTGATACTTTAGAAGAAGATATGAAGCTTAAGGAAGTAGTAGATGTATTAGATGAAGAACCTATTTTTAAATTAGAGGATTTAGAACTTGTAAACTGGATGAAAAATAGATATCTTTGTACTTATATAGATTGCATAAATTTAATATATCCTAAAGGATATAAAGTAAATAACTATAAAGTTGTAAGTTTAAGTGATGAAGTATTGAATTTAAATGAAAATGAGTTTACAGATTTATTATCATCATTAGATGATATACAAAAATATATTATTAGTAAAATAAATATATCAAAGGGAAAATTAAAAACTGAAAAGTTAAAGAAAATACCTAATATAAATTATATATTAGATAAAATGAGTAAAAAAAATATAATTAATTTAAAATGGGAATATAAAAATCATAAGAATGAAAAAAACTTGTGTTATATATCACTTTCAATAGAAGCTGATGAAGTTGATGACTATTTAAAGAAAAATAAAATAAACTTAGGTGCAAAACAAAAGGAAATAGTAAATTTCCTAAAAAATAATGATAGAGTAGAAATTAATGATTTGATTGATATATTAAAGGTATCTAAACAAAGTATATTATCACTTCAAAATAAGAATTTGATAGATATTAAATTGGAAGATTACTATAGAAATCCAGAAAATGCTTATACTTTAGAGCAAAAAGAAATATATTTAAATGTCGAACAAAAAAATGCATGTAACAAAGTTATATCGGAAATGTTTGACCAAAACAA
>NZ_CATXCO010000159.1:0-5568 GCF_958366745.1 uncultured Romboutsia sp. | reverse complement strand
TAAAGTATCTTTCACATAATAGATGAAATTCACTTCCTACTTTTAAGCTATCGTAATATTCTCTACTTTCTATGTCATCATACTTCCAATTTATTTTATCTATATACTTATATTTAAATTTTGTAGGACAAGATTTATAAGTATTAATTGAGTTTTGACTATATATAAAATACTTTAATTTATTATTCAAAACTTATAACCTCTCTTTATATTAAGCTTTTATACTTCTTTTTTGTTGAATATGTTTTTCCAGTTCATTTATATATATAGATGGTTTTTGTTCTTTATTTTTCTTACCAATTTCAGTTTCATCTTTATATGAACTACATGATAATATTAACATTTCTTTAGCTCTTGTTATTCCAACATATAACAATCTTATTTTTTCATTTATAACATCTATTTTACTTTGATACATATAGTCTGTACCTACGTTCTTATTTAGTATATTATCTATTTCTGATTTTACTATGGCTATTGGGTTTTTATATCTATCTTTTAGATACCATTTATCACTTTGAAACTTTTGTTTTGTATTATCTGGAAAATTATATTGTACAAGTCCTAATAAAAACACACAATCCCATTCTAAACCTTTTGACTTATGATAATTACATACCGTTATACTTCCTGGCTCTGGCTCATATCCATTCATTTCATATACAACATCTATAATATAGTTAAATACTCTATTCTTAGTATTTGATATTATTTCATATACATCTATAAGAGACATATTTACATTTTCTAGTGATAAATATTTTATATAAAAAGATACATAATCAATCACTGCTCTATCTTCTTTTTCTAGCTCTAATTTTTCTCCAATAAATAATATTAATAAATCTAATCTTGTTATAGGATACTCTAATATTTCTTTAATAGCATTTATTCCTTTTATGTATCCCTTATATACATCACTGTTTGTATCTATTATCAAGTCTTTATTATTCTCATTATATATAAGTTCTTCTGTAGTATAACCTTTTATTAATTCTAAAAAGTCTGATTTTCCTAATTCATTATCTGTATGTATAAAAACTTTATCTAAAACTAATACAAGCTTTTCTATATCATCACAATTTAATATAAAATCTATTATATATGATATATTAACTAATATTCTTCTCTTATTTAATGAGTTCGGTCCTAATTCTTCAAATTCTAAATTATTATCAATTAATACCCTTGCAACTTGTGTAATTTGTTCATTATATGGAACTAATATACCTATACTTTTATCAGGATATTTTTTCTTTATATTCTTAGCATATATTACTGTTTTCTCTACTTCATCTTTCCAAGTAATATATCTTTTAGTATTTATACTATACACGTCAGGCTTTGGATTTTCTTTATAACCCATATTTTCGGGAACTGTCTTTATATCCATAGCTTCTAAAGCTTCTCTGCACTCTATTTGATTAAACTCTTTTGTAACATATTTTACAAGTCTATTTGCTAAATCTATAATATCTTTAGAACTTCTGTTAGACATGTCCATTCTATAGCAATTATCTGCTTCTCTTATAAACTCTTTAAAGTACTTTGGATCTGATGATGAAAATGTACCTGTTATACTTTGATTTATATCTCCGACTCTTACTAAATTGTTATTTTCTTTAGATATTAATTTTATTATTTTGCCTTGTATTTCATTTGAGTCCTGACATTCATCTTCAAATATATATTTATATCTAGATTGAAATTTATTTCTTAGTCCTTCATCTAAAGTTAAAGCCTTATGAGCTAAGATTAATATATCATCGTAATCTAATAATCCATGTTGCTTTAACTTTCTATCGTACTCCTTATATATAGGTAAAATTATTTTTAATATTCCTTTATAATCACTATCTATCATTCTTTCTAAGTCAAATGGTGAAATATCATTATATTTTAATTCTCCTATAGCATTTCCTACAAGGTCATAAAATCCATTTTCCCAAGCATCTAACATCCTATCTTTCCATTCGTTATCTTTTTGATCTTTTAAAAACCATACAAATGCTCTTTGCCCACCATTTAATTTAAAATTATTTATACATTCATTTAATATAATATTTTTTTGTAAATCATCAGCTATATTAAATTCATCATTTAACATTACTATTTCTGGCTTTTCTTTGATTATTTTTACTGCCAAGCTATGTATTGTCATAACTTCATATGAATTTTCTTCTTTTATTTCATTATCTTGTAGTATTTTTTTTATTCTTCCCTTAAAGTTACTTACTGCACTATTCATGTAAGTTAAAATAAGTATTTTCCCGCCCTTATGCTTATTTTCACATAATAACTTTGCAACTAAGTTTGTAACTATAAAAGTTTTACCCGCTCCTGGTACTGCTGGTACTGCCATAGTACCATTTTCATAAGATATTATAGGTAACTGGTCCTCTCTGTAGTTTATATTATTCATTAAACATCTCCCTTAGATACTAATTTCAATAAAATACTATATAATATACTTTCTTGTATATAACCATTTACTGTATATTCGCTCTTATAAGCATACACTTCTTTTGCGTTTATAAGCAAATTATATATTAGATTGTATAAATAATATTTTTTATAGTATTCTTCCATTTCATTTGTATATATTTGCTTTTCTTTAAACGATTTTCTAAGAACAATTAAGTTACTTATATCTTTTTCTATTTTCATATTCCAAGCATTACTTCCTATATCAACCCAAATTTGAATAGGTCTATTTATATCATATGATATATATGAATACGGAGTTGTCAAAATAATGCTATTAGACTCTTTTAAATCTGCTATATCAGATACTCTATAATAGTCATTTATAGTACTTTTAAGCGCCTCTATAAATACTTTCTCTTCTTCTTTATTATTATTAATACCTAATAACTTTATATTTTCTATAAATGCTTCACTTTCATAAATTATGTTTTTACATACATCTACATTTTCAATTCCTTCTTTAAGGTTTAACATTTTATCTATATAGAACTTTATTAAAAATTCACTTATCTTTAAATTTTCACTTCTTTTAGATATTATATATTTTTCTAAGTTCTTATAGTTCTCATCCACTTCTTTATTTCTATATATTTTATATGCTTGTATCCTATTTACATTAAGTAGAATTTCTATAAAACTTATATACTCATCTTCTTTTATATAATCTTCATATCCATAAAAAATACATGTAGCAACTACTAAGGCATTTGAGTATGGATAGTCTATTATTTTATTATTTTTTTTAGTATTAAAAACCTTTATTTCATTACGGTTTAGGACATTTTTAATTTGGTAATCTAATATAGTGTTGTTTATTGGAGATATAATGGCTATATCTTTCAATCTTATTCCATTATTTACAAGTTCAATAACTTTGATTATAACTTCATCAATCATCTCACTATACAATTGGCTAGATTCATTTAACTTAACTTTTGTGGGTAATAAATATATATCAGATAATTCTATATTGTCTATCTCTTTTATTGAATTTACACTATTTATGTTATTTTCAATCTTATTTATTATATTTTCATAAATGTACTCCATATCTATATTATTAAATACTGAGTAATCCTTAGTTTTATTGAAATAAATATATGTACCTAAAGTATAATTTGATAATGAATTTATAAAATTAACTTCAGCATTGCTACAACTTTCTAAGCTATCTATTATAAGATATTTAATTTCTTGACTTAAGTGATTTATATATCTATCATCATTTATTAAATAATTTTCATATAAATATATAGCTATTGAATTATCTATCATAGAATTTTCTAATAGTTTATTTATATAATAATCTATTATTTCATCCATCTGGCTATAAGAAAATCTCATTATACTATCTCTATTTTTCTTAGATAAATAAATCTTTTCCCCTATAGTTTTAAAATCTATTAAAGCTAATGCTGCCTTATTTATATTATTACTTATACTATTTGCAATACTTCTATTTGTACCAGTAATATCTTGAAAATACCCATTAGCATTTCTTTGCTCATTAACCTTATTTATTATTATATATTCAGATAAACTACTTGGGATAAATATAGGAGATATAGATTTATTTATAATTTGATTGCACTTTTCAGTAATTAAAGGCCAAAACTTTATTATTTCTCTTTTAATAAAACTGATATATGTAGTTATATTTAATTCTTCACTTATATCTATATTTAATTCTCTTTCATAGTTTAATTTTGATGTTGCATTTGGAACTATAAGCATTATACATTTAGACCTATTATTAGTTTCATTTAATAACTTTCTATATAAATCAAGTACTTTATTTACTTTAACTTCATTATTATTTTCTCTAAATAAATATTTCATTTAACACCTCTGTTATTTATTATCATATTGTAATTATATCATATAGAAAATTTTTAATTCTTAAAGTTAAATAAATTTATATTATACAAAAAATACAGCCAAAATGGCTGTTTTTACTTAATTTTTATTAAAGCTATATCTTCATTATTAACTTCTAGGTCATTTAATATAAAATTGTCCATAGTAATATTTTCAAATTTATATCCTTTATCATTTATATTAAAGTTTTCGCAAGTAAAATTTAAAGTATCTACATTAAATAAATCTGCATATTTCATTTCTACTTCATACATACAATCACCTGATCTTTATATAATATTTTTATATCATAATATAAGTATTTATTTTATAAAGATGATTTATTCATGATATTTTTAGTAATAGACCCAATTACAACTAAAATTATATTTATAATCATTAAAACTGGTGCATATAAATAATTTATGTTTATAGAAAATAGTTTAATAATAGACATTGTAGGAATAAAGTAAGGTATAGCTATCCAATTGGCAAAGTTAGGCATTTTTAAAATGAACTCTGCATAAAATGAAAAAAATATAAGGAATATTCCCATACCAGAACCCATTATGCCTACAATTAATGAATCAATAAATTTAAGTTTATATTTATATCCTATATAAAAGTTTACTCCAAAATATATAAAACTGAATATTAACCCTAATAGTAATGTGAATTCACTCATAGAAATGTAATTAAAATAAAGGAAAGATAGTAACGCAATTATTAATATATCAAAAAATAATTCTTCTGATGCATTGAATACGTTTTTCATAAACTCACCTCTTAGTGTCTTTCTATTATTATATAGAATATGAGTTTTAAAGGTGATAAAAATAAAAAAAGATTACGTGGCTACGTGCTACTCTCCCAGGCGGTTGCCCACCAAGTACCATTGCCGCTAAAGAGCTTAACTTCTGTGTTCGGTATGGGAACAGGTGTATCCTCTTTGCTATAATAACCACATAATCTTATTTAAATTGGAGCGGGTGAAGGGGATCGAACCCTCACAGCCGGCTTGGAAGGCCGGAACTCTACCATTGAGCTACACCCGCATAAATTTTAGAGTTAATACTCTGAAAACTGCATATCATTTAAAATTGACATTTCGCCAACGATATTCCCTTGCTACCGCGTCGGTCATATCCGTTGCTCAAATCCATCATTTATATTGGTCAAGTCCTCGACCTATTAGTATCGATAAGCTAAATACATTACTGCACT
>NZ_CATXCO010000158.1:0-5644 GCF_958366745.1 uncultured Romboutsia sp. | reverse complement strand
TATTGTACTCATATCTATCTTTTATACTATTTATTATATTGTATATTTCTTCTAAAATATTTTTTTCAATAGTTAATGTATTTGTATTAGATAGATACTTATTTATTTTTTCTATAGTTTCCGTTTTTATAGTTGTTAAGTATTCTAAAGCTTCATTTAATTTATTTTTATGTACCTTTATATCCAGCTCTTTACTGTACTTTTTATCTTCTAGTTCTTCATTTTGTTTCTTTACTGAATCATATTTTACTATTAGTTGATATATTTCGCTTATTAATTTTTCATAGTTACTTATACTCTCTAATATTAAATTAAAGGAGTAACTGTTACTTGTTAATATTTCTTTTTCAAAGTCATCATGTTCTTTATAATAAGCATCTATTCTTAAATTATTTTCATCTATTAATAAAGCTTTTATTTGTTTATCTATTTTGTATATATATGACTCAAGTTCCTCAATTTTTTTATTATTCTCTATTTCTTCTTTAATCTTATTTTCTTTCCGTACATCTATTTTTTCAAGTTTCTCTAAAATATTTTTAAATCTATTTTCTTCCTTTGTTATCTCTTCTTTTATAGCTTTAGCTTCACTTTTTTCAAGTTTATTATAGCTTTCTTTTGATGCTTCTAGTTCTGATTGTAATTCATTTAACTTATTTACTTCATCTTTTAATACTTGTTTATTTTCTAAAATTGTAAATTTTAAAGAGTCTATGTTTTTTTCTTCTTTCTTAACTTCATTTTCTTTGGTTTTAAGTTTTTGTGCTACTTTATATATACTTAAAGCATTGTACTTATCAAATTCTGCTTTTATTTTGTTACAAGCTCTTAGACTTTTTTCGTATTCTTCTACCTTATTATTTAACTCATCCATATTATCCATAGATTCTGCCATTGTTCTTAAATCATCATCTGAAAGTGTAGTTAAAGAGTCTTTTAATATCTCATAAATAACTGTTGGCTTAAAATCCTTTGATAATTTCGGACTTCTAAGTGATATAAGAAGATTTAATAGTTCTTTATAACTTTCTATATCAGAGTATCCAAATAAGTTTTCATTTACTTTTTTCATATATTCTTGTTGAGATGTTGTGTAAAAATTACCATTACCTAAAGCTGTTTCTAATTGTTTGAAAGTTATAGGTAACATATTCTCTTTATTTTTATAAAGCATTAAATCTTTATTTATTTGTCTACCATCCTTTAATATAAAGTAACATGACTCTACTTGCTGTCTTCCTTTTTTAGCTCTTAAGCCCATTCCTATAGTCATATATGTATTGCTATCTTCTTTTTTAAATTGCATATATAAATATGCTATTCTGTCTTCTATCTTATCATCAGTTAGTAAGTAGTTTTCTATTTTTCTTGATTTAGTACCAAATGGATCTATTCTATTTGGTCTTTTATCTCCATCAAGTAAAAGTGGTATAAAGCTTTGTGTAGTTACAGATTTTCCACTTCCGTTAGTACCTCTAAATAATATTTTTCCATCTGCTAAGTCAAATTCTTGATTTTCATAGTACCAAAAATTAAATAAACCAAATTTGCTAGCAATCCATCTATTGTTCATTGATTTTCTCCTTATAATCCTTTGGATAATCTCCTATAATTTTTCCCATTAATGGTAATATTAAAACTAAGTTGTCTTTTATATCTAACATAGAAAAACTTTTCATATATTCTTTGATTGTATGTATATAAAGTTCATCACTATATTCTCTTAAGGTTTTAGTGAATCCATGTCCATTTTCTTTTCTTAAATCTAAAAGTAATTTATTAAATTCTTCTTTTTCAAAATAAATAATATCGTCTTCTTTTAGATTTAAATTTGATATATTTTCTCTTATTATTTTACTTAACAATAAAACTACACTACTTTCACCTTTTTTATTTGGAAATACATCTTTTACTTCATTATTTGTAATAATAGGTATAATTGCATTTTTATATAAATGAATGTCCCATTCAAGATTTTCTTCGAATACATCTTTTATTTCATTTTTATTTCTAACTATATAATCATATTCATGTTCTACTCCAATTTTATTATATACAACTGGATTAAGAAGTAAATTTCTATATACATTGTACTTAGTATTTTCCTCATTTAATAAATCTTTATATGAATTTGCATTATCTAATTCATTATCAAAACTTCTAAGTATGTATCTAGAAATTCCTGTACTTTCATATAAAACATCTCTGGTCTCATCTTTTGAATATAATTCTTCATCACCATCATTTCGTTTTATAATTCCAATATCTATTGCAAACTTTATTACATTTATTAAGCATCTTCTATTTTTTTGCTTAGTCCAATCAATTTTTTCTTCACTATAATTTTGCTTTATATACTCAGTAAGATTTGATAATATAAATTGTTCTTCATTATTTTTGTCTTCTAAAAAAATAAGCAATATCATGAAAAATACATATTCTTTTATAGAATCAAATTCTTTTATTCCCATAAATCCTTGTGGATTTGCTGGAACTTTTTCAAGTTTAATAAAATTATCTTTTATTATTAACTTGTAAGATAAGTACTCTTTTATCATATTCATATAGTCATTTATGTTATCTTTTATGTCATAGTACAATTCTTTATCATTATCTTTTAAAATTATGTAATTTTCCAATAAATCTGTAAACCTCATTAATTTTTCTCCTTAAATATAAGTTCATATGCTGGCATTAAAAAATCTCCATCATTACATCTAAGATTTATTTTTTCACTTGGATTTCTATCTTTTAATTTGTATTCCATACCATACTCATTTTTTGTCCATTCTGTTTTAGAATTCATAGCTTTAGATAACCAAGTTAAATAAACTCTCCTCTCATTTGGATTAATATCTACTATATTTTTAAATATTAGTTTGTTATCAACTATTTTCCTAATCATTATTTCTTTTTCTTTTTCTCTTCTATTTATAAGCTCTATAGCCTTTTCTTGTCTTTCTTTACTTCTATCTTTTACTGTAATCTTACTTGCTGTTTTTTCTCTTCCTTGTCTATTTGATGGTTGTATATTTACAAATTCTGGTTCTTCATCATAAATACTACATGCTAACTCTGTTGTTTTTTCACTTAAAGTAGTTATATGTCTTGATGATATTGCACCAAATACTAGAGATGATAATTTATGTGCCTCTTCTATATCATCACATTTAAAAAATAAATCTATAACCTTCTTATATTCATTTTTTCTACTAGCTCCTAGTTCTCTAGCTTCTATTATTTGAAGTGCATATCTAGTAATTTTTCTTATTATTTCGTTTGTTGTTTCTAAGAGTTGTTCTGCCATAGACGTTTCTCCTCTTTCTCCTAAGAACCAACTAACAATGCTTTCAAACCTACCTTTATGTATATCATAAGCTTCTATTTCATCATAGTTTTTATCTATCGCTATGTTTATCTTTTCATATCTAACAATAGACTCTATTATAAATTCTATTGTTTCTTCATCTATCTCTTTACTTTGTAAAGTTTCTGCTATTTGCCCCACATGATTTTGTATACCTGTTATAAACTCTTTTAAATATTTTATAAAACCTTCTTTATAAGCTAGAAATTCTGTAGTTTTTAATAATTCTTCTGTTTTTGGTGAATAAAATTTACTTATATAATCTTGGTAACTTTCATTTAAGTATTTAAAGTCTCTATTTAATTGATTCCACCATGAGAAAATTTCTTTTTCATTTATGTTTTTTATATTGTATATTTTCTTTAAGGTTGCATTAAATCTTTCTATTAATGATAAATCTAATGAACCTCTAGTACCTTCCTGTATATTTTCTAATTTTATAAGCGTTCTTTCTAATTCTATAGTTATTGGTGTAATTTGATATTTAAATTTTCTATTTTTAAATTCTTCTATTGTTCTAGTTTTTTTAGTATCTTGCATTGCTGTGAAATTTTTAAATTCCACTAGCATATCTAAATCCTGTTTTAGATTTTCTATTGTATAATTTTCAAAATCCTCTAGCTTTTTTATTTCTTCATATATTTCATTTTGGTCTAGCCAGTATTTCATTTTTTCATATTTATAAAATGCTATTCTTAGTATATTTCTATATCTAAAGCTATTTTCTTGATTTAGGTATTTTGATTCTGTTATTTTTCTACCTACTTTTAAGCTATCAATCATCTTTATATCCTCTTATGTTTTTATTTTTTCTTTTAGTTTATTAACACTTAACTTTACATATATAACTATAATACAATAATTTATATTTAAAAAAATAATAAGTGTACAAATTTATGCACACCTATTTCATAGTTTCAAGTTCAACTTTACTATCTATTAACAACTTCTCAAAAAATGACTCTAAATACTTAAAATCAGGTCTTATATTCCTACTTACATCAGAATAATTAGAAAGTACTAATGCATTTCTAAAATAAAGTGAATTTTCTTTAAATAAATCATTATTAACATTGTATCCTAAACTTCTTAAATACTTTATAATAAATACTGCTGTAGTTCTTGTATTACCCTCACAAAATGGATGTACTTGCCATATAGAAGAAGTAAATCTTGCTAGTCTGCTTATAGATACCTTTGCACTTTTTTTGCTTTCCTCTTCAAAATCATATGTTAATATATCCATTAAGTCATTGTAATCACTGTATATCACACTATCTCCACCAAGTATAGGCTCTTTTTTACTTATATTATAATCTCTAAATTCTCCAACATACCTTTCAAGTTCACCCTTAAATAAATCTTTAAATAACGCTCTATGTATAGTTTTTAAAGTTATAGGACTAAACTTAAAACTTCCATTTTCTAATAATTGAACTATTCTTACTGAAACTAAATCACACTCCTCAGTTTGAAGAATTGCTTCATCATTAGGATCAAGTTCTTTATAGTATGAATAAAGAGCATTTTCTACTTCTTTATATGATTTCTTACCTTCTATAGAGTCTTGCATTAATTCTATAAGATATTTTGAAGGTTTTAAGCTATCTACTTCATTTAATCCAATTGCTACTTCCCAGTTACTTTTCTTTTCATTTTTATCTATTCTATCTTCAGTTAATTTTGTGTAGGATGATTTTGTGTACATCTTAATCTTCCTTTCTTTTGTTTATAGTCTACTTTATATATCTTATATTTTATTATAACATATTATATATACAACTAACCTTTTGTATTAACTTAAACTTTTTATTAATATAAGATATTAAAAAGCGTAGAAAAAAATCTACGCTCATTTAAGGTAATAAATAAAATTCATATCCAGATTTTCTTGCTTCATCTATAACCTCACCAAGTATATCAGCATTAGTCTTAGATATAGCATGTAAAAGTAATATAGAACCATCATGAAGATGATCTAATATATTTTTCTTACCTTCATATGGTGAAGGCTGATTGCTAGGTTCATAATCACCATAAGCAAAACTCCAAAACACAGTCTTATAACCTAAATCTTTAGTCATAGCTAAACTTTTTTCAGAATACTGTCCCATAGGAGGTCTAAAAAACTTAGGCATATCCTTTCCTGTCAATTCTTTAAATTTATCTTCAACATCAGTAAGTTCCTTATTAAAAACATCAGTAGAATAAGTAACACTCGGCATTGAATAGTGGTGATTAGTATGATTAGCTACAATATGTCCTTCATCTACCATT
>NZ_CATXCO010000157.1:0-5688 GCF_958366745.1 uncultured Romboutsia sp. | reverse complement strand
AAGTGAATAATAATTTTGACGAAAGACTAAAACAATACTCAGAAGAAATAAAGAGTATGGAGATAGTTTACCAAAATGGAAGAGTTAAATATATAAATAAGAAAAATATGATAAATTTGAAAAATAGGAATATACAAGATGAATCTAGATGTATAAAAAGTGAGAATCAGGAAAAAGATTTTTATACAAATGATGAAGAGTATTCGAGTTTTAAAAATATGTATAGTTTAATATTAAAGTTTATTTTTACATGTATTATATTTATAAGTATGCCTTTTGTGGCTAACAAAATTGCTAATGTAGGAGTTAATGAGTTTGTTTCAGGTATTGGAACTATTTTTATATCTTATTTTATAGTAAATATAATATGGGTATTTTTAGAATAAAGTATTATGTTATCTTATTTAAATAATAATACTTGTAATGAAAAAAATTATATTTATAAAAAAACTAATATAGAATATATAAACTGCTAATTCATATAATATTATTAGGCATATCTAAAACTCTTTTAGATATGCCTACCTAAAATACATTTATTTTAATTGTTCGGGTGTATGCATATAAAACTACAACTTTATAAAAATATAATGTACGGGTTAAAAGACTAACTACTTTCGAAGAAGTTAGTCTTTTTTATATGTAGATATATTTTATAGTTTATAAAAATTAAAAAGTTAAAATATACTATATACAAGTGGTATACTATATACTATAAAACAAAATGGCGATTAAGGAAGGAAAACTTATGAAAAAATCATTAGTATTAGCAGAGAAACCTTCAGTAGGTAGAGATATAGCTAGAGTATTAGAATGTAAAAATGATAAAAATGGATATATAGAAGGAAGTAAGTATATAGTAACATGGGCATTAGGGCACTTAGTTACATTGGCAGATCCAGAAAGTTATGATCAAAAGTATAAGGCATGGAATATAGATGAGTTACCAATACTACCAAAGCATCTAAAAACTGTAGTAATAAAAAAAACTAGTAAGCAATTTAATATAGTAAAATCTCAAATAAATAGAGATGATGTAGGAAAAATAGTAATAGCAACAGATGCAGGGCGTGAAGGTGAATTAGTTGCAAGATGGATATTACAAAAGTGTAATACAAATAAGCCATTAAAACGCCTTTGGATATCATCAAGTACAGATAAGGCTATAAAAGATGGATTTAAAAATTTAAAAGAAGCATCAAAATATGAAAATTTATATAACTCAGCAATAGCAAGAGCTGAAGCTGATTGGATTGTTGGAATAAATGCAACTCGTGCTCTTACAACAAAGTTTAATGCACAACTTTCTTGCGGAAGAGTACAAACTCCAACACTTGCAATGATACATAAAAGAGAAGAAGAAATAAGAAATTTTACACCAAGAGAATACTATACGTTAGAAGTGAAAACTAAAATATCAAATGAAATAGTAAAGTTTACTTGGCAAGATAAGAAAAATCTAACATCAACATTTAGTAAAGATAAGATAGATAATATATATAATAAAATAAAGAATAAAGATTTAGAAATTGTAGAAGTTAATAAAGTAGATAAAAAGAAATATTCACCTGGACTATATGATTTAACTGAGTTACAAAGAGATGCAAATAAAATATATGGATTTTCAGCAAAGGAAACATTATCAATAATGCAAAAACTATATGAGCATCATAAAGTACTTACATATCCAAGAACAGATTCAAGATATTTAACAAGTGATATAGTGGGTACATTAAAGGATAGAATAAAAGCAGTAAATGTAAGTGATTATTCAAAAGTTTGTAATAAATTACTTAAATCAAATATAAAAGTAAATAAATCATTTGTTGATGATTCAAAAGTAAGTGACCATCATGCAATAATACCTACAGAAGAAAGAGTATTTATAAGTAACTTAAGTGAGAAGGAAAGAAAGATCTTTGATCTTGTTGTTAAAAGATTTTTAAGTGTATTATGTCCACCTTTTGAATATACAGAGACAAAAGTTAAAGGTAATGTAGAAGGTGAAATATTTGTAGCTAAAGGGAATAAAATAAATAGTTTAGGATGGAAGGAAACTTACAAAGATTTAGATGATGAAGAAACTTATGAAAGTATGCCGAATATAAGTAAAAATTCTATATTAAAAATAGATGATATTAAAGTAAAGGTTGGTAAAACTAATCCTCCAACTTATTTAAATGAAGCTACTCTTTTAACAGCTATGGAAAAAAATAATTTAGGGACAGTTGCAACTAGGGCAGATATAATAGAAAAATTATTTAATTCATTTTTAATAGAGCAAAAAGGAAAAGATATATTAATAACTTCTAAAGGAAAGCAATTATTAGACCTTGTACCAACAGAGTTAAGAACTCCAGAACTTACATCAAGTTGGGAAAAGAAATTACAAGATATATCTAAAGGAAAGTTAAATAAAAATATATTTATAAAAGAAATGAAAGATTATTCAAAAGATATAGTTAAAGAAATTAAAAATAGTGATAGTAAGTTTAAACATGATAATTTGACTAAAAATAGATGTCCTGAATGTGGTAAGTATATGCTTGAAGTTAAGGGAAAAAGAGGAAAGATGTTAGTTTGTGAAGATAGGGAATGTAACACTAGAAAAACAGTATCTCAAATAACTAACTCAAGGTGTCCTGTTTGTCATAAAAAACTAGAGCTTCGTGGTGAAGGAGAAGCAAAAACATTTATATGTTCTTGTGGACATAGAGAAAAATTATCAGCATATAATAAGAGAAAACAAGAAGATAAAAATAAAGCATCTAAAAAAGACATAAATAAATACTTAAAAAGTCAAAATAAAGATGTAGAGAATTTTAATAATCCATTTGCACAAGCTTTAGCTAAGTTAAAAAAATAATATAAATTTTATAAAATCGACTTAAAATATTTATATATTTTACTTCTAAAAATTAATAACTTAAAATGGTAAAAATGGTATTATATATAGTTAGAACAAATATTAGGAGGCACCTGTGAAAAGATTAGCAATAATAATACTTACAAGTACAATTTTACTAACTGGATGCAGTAGTAATGATAAGATAGCAATGCTTGAAAATGCTGTTAAATCTAGTAAGGATTTAATAGCAAAAGAAGAGTTTGAACAAGCCAAGGGATTATTAGTATATGTATCACAAAATGGAGGAAGCAAAATAGATGGATATTCAAATCTTAATGGTCAGTTAGATAAATTGCTTTTAGCTACTGAGTATTATGAAAATGAAAAATATGAAGAGTCGATTAAATTATTAAAAGAATTGTTTAATAAAGAAGATACTGAAGGCGGTATTATAAAAGGTGTAGTGGCCTTGGGAGCAAAAATAAAAGAAAAAACAGAAAATGATACAATACAAGTTGATAATAAAGTTACATCAAATCTTATAACTTGGGATAATGTATATGCATCATCTCATTTAATTCAAAAGTCTATGAATTATAAAGTTGAAAATGTTATTGATGATAATCCATCCACTGCTTGGATAGAAGGTGTAAGTGATGATGGAATAGGACAATTTATACAGTTTTCAAGTAATAATACATTTAGAGTTGATAAAATAGATATAATAAATGGATTTAGTAAAAATCAAAAAACATATATGAAAAATAATAGAGTTAAAAAAGTTATTATAGAGTTTTCAGATAAGAGCCAACAAGTATATGAGCTAGAAGATAATAATATGGAGTACCAAACTATAGATATTGGTGGAATAAATACAAATTCAGTTAAAGTCATTATCCAAGAAGTATATACTAATGGTAGAGTATATAAAGATACATGCATATCAGAAATATCTGTATATGGACAAGAATTATAGATATAAAAATAGCCTAAGGTAAATTTTATCTTAGGCTATTTTTATATCTGCAAGTAAACTAAGTTTAAATTAGATAATCTTTTAAATTATTGTAATTATAATTTTATACTAAGCATCCTTTGTTTTTTATATTGTTAATAAGACTTGGTTTATGATATAGTATATTTTATCGTTTGTCAAAAAATAAGTTATTTTGTAAAATGCTAATGAAGAGAGGAAATATATTATGGAGCCTATAAGAATTAATCCAGATGAATTTAAATTAGAAAATTTTATAAATTATTATAATGATAATGTTGAAGAATTATTATCAGAATACCCTAATTATGTATCAAGAATTTGTTTAATAGATAGAGATTATATGGATGTAGTTATTTTTGATGAAGACTATGAAGAATTAGAAGATGCGAGTGATTATAAAAAGCTTTTACTAAATGGAGAGTATGCACTTCATTTTGCTATAGGCAAGACATATGAGGGGGCAGAAAAAGTAGAGTTTATAGATGGAAAAAAATATATACTTAATCATTATTTAGATGATATATATGAGGATAATAGCACTATAAAAGATATAGGAGAATTGAGCTTAAATGTTGATAATCTAATTGGATTATTATTTGACTTTGAAGAGGAAGATGAAGAAATTGTAATCTCTGTTGTAGACTTTGAACATGGTGGTGGATTATCTAATCCAAGAATAAGAGAAGTTGATGATAGTGGAGATATAGAAAATATATTAAAAGAATTAATAGAAAAATTTAGTGAATAATAAATAGGAGATAAGTTTGTGTGAAAATAAGCTTATCTCCTATTTTTATACAATATAAAATAGATATAAAATTTGTAATATAATTTTCATATGCTTATGTACGGTTATTTATAATATATATTATAAATTAACTAAAAATATCAAATAATAAGTAAAAAGATATAAAAGGAGATATAAATCATGTTCAATGTTGCACCTATTGAATGGGTAGGATATTCGGCATCTTTATTTATAGTAATATCACTTACAATGACATCTATAGTAAAGTTAAGAATAATAAACTCTATTGGATGTTTACTATTTGTTATATATGGTCTAAATGTGAAAGCTTACCCTGTTGTTATATCTAATGCACTAATTATAATGATAAATATATACAATTTATATATGCTATTTAAAAGTAAAAGGCAATAAATATTAAGCTCTGATATTTTATCAGAGCTTTTTAGTATTTAAATTTGCAAAAGATATTATTTACCATAATATGGAAAGTAATAAATATATATGTTATAATTTGACATAAGCATACAAGAATCGACTTTAGTAAGGGGATAGATATGAAGACAATGAATAAGAAATATATAATATATATGTTATTATTGATTATTTTGCTAATAACTACAAATATAGTTTATGTATCAGCATATAACAATATAAATTTCAAGAATATAACTAGTGAAGATGGCCTTTCACAAGGAACTGTTGAAACTATAATTCAAGATGACCAAGGATATATATGGTTAGGAATTAATGATGGATTATGTAGATACAATGGGTATGAATTTAAAATATACAAGCATGATGAAGAATTGGAAAATAGTATTACAAATAATTATATTGTAGATATAAAGCAGGATAATTCAGGAAATATATGGGTAGGTACAGCTAATGGATTAAGCAAAATAGATACAAAAACTGATTTAATAACTAACTATAATATGAATGATGAAGAAAAAAGCTTATCACATTATAATATTGGAGATATATTGATAACTAAGTCTGGAGATGTTTTAGTTGGAACATCAGATGGTTTAAATATATATAATCCTGAATTGTCAATTTAAATCAGACAAATTACTTATGAATCACTAAGCA
>NZ_CATXCO010000156.1:0-5702 GCF_958366745.1 uncultured Romboutsia sp. | reverse complement strand
AAAAGAAAATAGCCATTTTATATAAGTTAAAAATGGCTATTTGTCTACAATCTGACTGATACTTTTAAGTATCAGTTTTTATTGTTTTTAAAATAAAATGATTTTAATAGTAAATAATATGTGCATATAGTATAATAAAAATTAACAAAGTAGTATAAAAATATTATCTGCATTATTGAGGTGACATTATGAACAATAAAGAAATATCTATTTCAATATTAAATAACATAGATAGTTTTTATAATTTGATAAAAATAGTAAATAAAGATAGATATAAAATAGATAAAAGTCTTACAGAGAAGCAGTTTTTTGCATTATCAGAATTAAAAAGACATAATAAAATGGAACTTAAAAACTTAAGTACTCAATTACATGTTTCAACTTCAAGTCTTTGTATATTACTTAATAAGCTTGTAGAAAAGAAGTATGTATATAGAGAAGAAGATAAAAGAGATAGGAGAAATACATTCTATGGAATTACAAAAGAGGGATTAGAAGTATTTGATGAACAAGTAATGAAATTTGTTGATGTTATTGATGAAAAAATAGATAAATTAAGTATGGAAGATAAACATAAATTGCTTATATGTATGAATGATATAGGAGAAATTATAGGTAAAATGATATAATTATAGGAAAATATAGAAAATAAAGAATTTAAGTATTGACTAAGTTATGCTATAATTTAATTAGCCTAAGATTTTTATTTTCTTCTTACATTAAATTTGAAAATAAAAAGTTATTTGCTCGCTATAAATAGCGAGCTTTTTTATTATAAATAAAATTATTTTTTCTTACTTCTAAAATTAAAGGTAAGTTCTCTATTAAAAAATAAGATTGGTATATAGATTATAGTTGTAATTAAAGTAAATAAAATTGAACTTAGTAAACTATAGCTTGAAAAGCTGTAAGGGTAATTTGCATTTGTAAAAGTATTTAAAAAATAAATGAAAGAGAAATAAAGTATGCAGAAATTGAAATTATCCCTTAATGCATATTTATTTATAGTAAACTTTCTAACCTCAGTTAGATAAACTGTAGTATAGACTAATATACAATTTGAAAAGAAGAATAAGTAATATAATATATTTGGATATCTATATCCTATGTTTGGGAAGAAGATCATACCTCCTATAGAGCACACTAAACTCCAAGAGAAAAATATATTAAATAATTGATAATTTTTAAAAAATAATATAGCTATACAAATATAAGATGCAAATCTATATATTCTAATAGGTAAACAAGTGTATACATCATAACTCCCCATTGAGATATAAGAAAACTGCTCGAAAGTAATTTCTAATATAATTAAAATACAAATTACTTTTTCAACTATATAGCTGTATGGCAATAGATGCTTTGTTAGTTTAGGGCATAAGTACAAAAATACGGAAAAAATTAATAACATAATTAAATGATCATTTGAAAAAAGAAAGGTATTTTCCATATAAATCTCCTTTATATAAATTTTAATTTAACTATTTTAACTAATTAAATTCTTATCTTGAAGTAATACTTAATACTTTTATATAAGATATATTAAATGGGACAATAAGACAGTTTTAATTTAAATAATAAATATTACATTAAAACAACTTGTTATTAATAAATTATATTTTTGAAGTTTATAAAATAGAAGTATTAAAAAATACTTTTGTAACAAAAAAATGGTATAAATAATAAATTATATAGTATAGATATTAAGACAATTGAAAATCTCGTTTTAAGGAAGTGAGAAAAATGAAAACTTTATCATGTGCAGATTCTGGAAGTAAATATTGTCCATGTCATCTTGCATACTCTAATGATTGTATAAGATGTAATATGTTAAATAAAAATAAAACATGTGATTGTATGTGGCAAGGTGTGTGTATTTACAACGAGGTTAAGCACAATAAAAATTCTCCAGTAGTACAGAGAAGTGAATATTTGTGTGACATAGAATCTATGAAGGTTGTTGAAGACAATACTTATTTGATTAGAATAAAAATACCAAAAGAATTATCAAAAGATTTACGAAGTCCAGGAGCATATGTTTTAATTAAAAGAAAAGATAAAGAAAGTGATATATTTAGTGCTCCTATTTCTGTAATGGATGTTGACTTAGATAAAAATATATTAGAAGTAATTGTAAGACCTATAGGAATAAAAACAAAAGGTATAATAAATTTTAATCAAGTTTATATTAAGGGACCCTATTTTAATGGATTATTTGGTATAAAAGATATAAAAAGCACATCAAAATCAAATTGTTTAATCATCTTAAATGGCTTATCACAAGTAAATTCAATAAATGTAATACGAAGATTAATAGAAAATGGCAATAAAGTAGATGTATTTATAAATCATAATGGAGTAATTTTAGATAATGTTGTTCAAAAAATATATGATTTAGGAGCTAATATATATCATATTGATATAGCACAGGATAAGGAATTTATAAGTGACTATATCAAATCTAACTATATAAAATTAGTATATAGTGGAGGAAGTAATCATTTTAATAAATCAGTTATGGATATAGTTGATTATGTAGATGAAAATATAAAGCTAGCGGTTTCTAACAATAATTTAATTTGTTGTGGAGAGGGAATATGTGGTGCTTGTAGCATAGACTTGAATGGAGTTAAGGTTAAAACATGTAAAACACAAGTTAATAGTAGAGAATATTTAAAAAGTATTTAATTAAGTTTTAGGGGGAAGTATTATGGCAAAAGTAGTTGTTATTGGAGGCGGATGGGCAGGATGTGCAGCTGCAATAGCTGCTAAAAAAGCAGGTGCAGATGTTTTAATATTAGAAAAAACAGACTTGCTTCTAGGGCTTGGCAACGTTGGTGGAATAATGAGAAATAATGGTAGATATAGTGCTACAGAAGAGGCAATAGCACTTGGAGCAAGGGAGTTATTTGAGATAACTGATAAATATGCAACTCATAGTAATATAGATTTTCCAGGACATAGCCATGCAACTATTTATAATGTAACTAAGATAGAGAAACCTGTAAGAGATAAAGTTAGAGAGATGGGTATAGATATTAGATTTTTTAGTAGAGTTGTAGATGTTAAACTTAATGATGATAAATTAGTTGCAGTTATACTAGAAGATGGCGAAGTTATATACGGAGATGCATTTGTTGAAACTACAGGTTCAACAGGACCTATGGGAAACTGCACAGCTTATGGTAATGGATGTGCAATGTGTGTACTAAGATGTCCATCTTTTGGAGGTAGAGTAAGTATAACTAGCAAATGTGGATTAGAGGATATGGTAGGTAAGAGAAAAAACGGAGATTATGGTGCATTTAGTGGTTCTATGAAACTTTTAAAAGAGTCTTTAAGTGAAGAAATACAAAAAGATTTAGATGAAAAAGGATGTGCAGTAGTTCCATTGCCTAAAGAACTTGTAAATGAGGGCATATTAGATATAAAGGTATGTCAACAATATGCGTTACCAGCTTTTGCACATAATATAGTGTTAATTGATACAGGTCATGCGAAACTTATGGAACCTTTTTATAATTTAGAAGTTTTACGAATGGTACCAGGATTTGAAAATGCGCTTATAGTAGATCCTTACTCTGGAGGTAAGGGAAACTCTATTAGATATATGTCTGTTGCAAAAAGAGATAATTATATGAGAGCTAAGGGAATGGCTAATTTATTTGTCGGTGGAGAAAAAGCAGGATTTTATGTAGGCCATACAGATGCGCTCCGTATCTAAATGCAAACAATTATCCTTAAACTGCTCCTCATCAAAACCATGATAAACAATAATAACCTCTCCATTATCACCATCCCAAACAACCCTATCAACAACAGAACTAACTAAAACCTTCTTCTCCTCAACACTAGCTTCATCAATACACTTATTAAACCTTTCCAAATTATCAATAATCAAATCAATATTCAAAATTTCAGCATCAATATTATTCTCAACAACACTAGAACCATCTAACTTAACCTTAAGATTATCAACTTCATCACCAAGCTTTTCAATTTGAGATAAGATATATTTAGAAACAGTAGCATTATTAGTTTCACTAAGATTAAGTACAAGCTGCTTAATAGCCTTCTCCTTGTCATCTATTTGCTTTTGAATATCTAACATACCATTATCTTTTTTTAGACTACTAAAATCCATTTTAAGCTTTTTATATTCATTTACTAAAATATCTTTATCACATACCTTAATCTTATCGATAACAAAATTCTCAATCTCAGAACCATTAACATTAGCATTATTACACTTATACATAGTATACTTCTTATTACATTTATAATAATAAGACCTGTTTTCCTTGTCCTTACCACGAGAAGAATAAGTTAAAACCATAGCACTTCCACACTTAGCGCACTTTAGTACACCTGATAAAATTCCATTCTTACCTGATCCTGTTCTACATCCTCTTTTACTTTGTTTATCAACAACCTTTTGAATATCAAGCCAAGTTAAATCATCAATAACTCCTTCATGTTTTGAAATAGCATATATCCAATTAGATTTATCCGTTTTTTTACCATTTTTATGTTTACCATAAGTTAAATAACCACATCCATTAGGTTCACCTGTAACATTAATATCATTTAATTCAAAGTATTGGTGAGTTAGATTACTAGATTTAACATAAATAGGGTTAGTTAAAATATCTTTAACCATAGATGGAGTAATAGTACCATTATTTTTACCTTTTATATTATTCTTATATAAATACTCACTAACTTTAGTTAAAGAACGAAGTTCTAAAAACTTATTATAAATATCATTTACAAGTTTAATTTCATCTTCATTAACTTTTAAAACAAAATATCTACGTTCTTTACCATCGGCTATATACTTTACTTCTTCGTTATCATATCCTAGAGGTAACTGACCACCAAGCCATTTACCATCTTTAGCAAGTTCTCTCATATTATCACGAACACGTTCAGAGATAGTTTCTCTTTCTAATTGTGCAAAGACACTTGATATAAACATCATAGCTCTTCCCATTGGAGTAGTAGTATCAAATTGTTCTTTAATAGATATAAAGCCTATAGAAAGAGAAGATAATTCATCAATTAAACTAGAGAAGTCAGAAACATTACGACTTATACGGTCTAGTCTATAACAAATGATAGTATCAAATTTCTTAAGTTTAGCATCTTCCATCATTTTCATAAATTGTGGTCTATTTATATTTTTACCAGAGAAACCTTCATCTTCATAAACTAAAATATCAGTAGGATTAACACCAAGATTTTTAGCATATTCTGTGCATAGTTGAACTTGGTTTTCGATAGAATCACCTTTACCTGTAAATTTAGATTTTCTTGAGTAAATTGCAACTTTCATAAATTTCACCTCCTAGTAATTAGTATCAAACTTTATATATAAAATATAATGAAAAACAAAAAGTAATTATTCCCAAATAAACCTTAAGTATAATGATTAAATAGAATTAAAAACTGAATAATTATTTATATAAAGTTCTTCAAGCTCTTTTTTCTTATCATCACTTAAATTATTAAATTTAAGCATAACAAGGTGAAGAGAAACACAAACTTCAGAAGCTAGTTGCTCAAAACTTAAATCAATATATTTTTCAAAAACATCATCATCTAATAAAAATTCTGAAGCAAAAGTATCTGCTTCTAGTTCAAGATCTTTAACCCAAACAGGATCTATTTCATGTATCTTAAAAGTATTAATATTAGGATGA
>NZ_CATXCO010000155.1:0-5710 GCF_958366745.1 uncultured Romboutsia sp. | reverse complement strand
CTGATGAATCGACTTCATGGTAAGAACCATCGTATAATTCAACAGCAACGTCAACAACTGGATATCCAGCAACTATACCAGATGCCATTGCACCTTGGATACCTGCATCAGTAGGTCCAACGTATTCTTTTGGTACAGATCCACCAACAGTTTTGTTTTCGAACTTGTAACCAGTTCCTGGATCTTGAGGTATAACTCTTATCTTAACGTGTCCGTATTGACCTCTACCACCTGATTGCTTAGAGTACTTGTATTCAACATCTACTGGTTGAGTTATAGTTTCTCTGTAAGCAACTTGTGGAGCACCAACGTTAGCTTCAACTTTGAATTCTCTTAATAATCTATCAACTATTATCTCTAAGTGTAATTCACCCATACCTGATATTATAGTTTGTCCTGTTTCTTCATCAGTTTTAACTCTGAAAGTTGGATCCTCTTCAGCTAACTTTTGAAGTGCTATACCCATTTTTTCTTGAGCAGCTTTTGATTTAGGCTCTATAGCAACAGATATAACTGGCTCAGGGAATTCCATAGATTCAAGTATTATTGGATGAGCTGGATCACATAAAGTATCTCCAGTAGTAGTATCTTTTAATCCTACTGCTGCAGCTATATCTCCAGCGTATACTTCTGTTATTTCTTCTCTTGTATTAGCATGCATTTGAAGGATACGACCTATTCTTTCTCTCTTACCTTTAGTAGAGTTAAGAACATAAGATCCTCCTTGCATTATTCCTGAGTAAACTCTGAAGAATGCTAACTTACCAACGAATGGGTCAGTCATTATTTTGAATGCTAAAGCTGAGAATGGCTCTTCATCAGATGAATGTCTTTCAGACTCTTCACCATTGTCTAATACACCTTTTATAGCTGGTATATCAGTCGGAGCTGGTAAGTAATCAACAACAGCATCTAGTAATAATTGAACACCTTTGTTTCTGTAAGCAGATCCACAGAATACTGGGTTCATTTCACAAGCTATTGTAGCTTTTCTTATAGCAGCTTTTAATTCTTCTACTGATATTTCTTCACCTTCAAGATATTTCATCATTAACTCTTCGTCAGTTTCAGCTACTGCTTCAACCATTTTTTCTCTCCACTCTTGAGCTAATTCTTTCATATCTTCTGGTATTTCAGTTATTTCTATATCTTTTCCTAAGTCATCCTTATAGATATGAGCTTTCATTTCTAATAAGTCAACTTCCCCTTCTAACCAATCTTCTTTTCCTATTGGTAATTGAAGAGGTACAGCATTTGCAGATAATCTTTCTTTCATCATGTTAACAACGTTAAAGAAGTCAGCTCCCATGATGTCCATTTTATTTACGAATGCTATTCTAGGTACACCGTAGTTATCAGCTTGTCTCCATACGTTCTCAGATTGAGGTTCAACCCCACCTTTAGCACAGAATACAGCAACTGAACCGTCAAGAACTCTTAGAGATCTTTCAACCTCAACTGTGAAGTCGACGTGTCCTGGTGTATCTATTATGTTTATTCTATGGTCTTTCCATGCAGCAGTAGTAGCGGCAGAAGTTATTGTTATACCTCTTTCCTTCTCTTGCTCCATCCAGTCCATTTGAGAAGCTCCTTCGTGAGTTTCTCCTATCTTATGTGTTTGCCCTGTATAGAAAAGGATTCTTTCTGTAGTAGTAGTTTTTCCTGCATCTATATGAGCCATGATTCCTATATTTCTAGTTCTTTCTAAAGGAAACTTTCTAGCCATGGTTCTCCTCCTTGTGATATCCCTTAAAGGTATCAATTATATCCTATTTTATTAGAATCTGTAGTGAGCAAATGCTTTATTAGCTTCTGCCATCTTATGAGTATCTTCTTTCTTCTTAACTGAAGCTCCTGTGTTGTTAGCAGCGTCCATTATTTCTTTCGCTAACTTTTCAACCATTCCTTTTTCTCCACGAGCTCTAGTGTAGTTTACTAACCATCTTAAACCTAAAGTTTGTCTTCTTTCAGGTCTAACTTCAACTGGTACTTGGTAGTTAGCTCCACCAACTCTTCTTGCTTTAACTTCTAAAACAGGCATTATGTTATCCATTGCTTTGTTGAATACTTCTAAAGCATCTTCTCCTGTTTTTTCAGCTACCATAGCGAAAGCATCATAAACTATAGTTTGAGCTTTCCCTTTTTTACCGTCTATCATTAAATTGTTTATTAATTTAGTAACAACTTTACTTCCATATATTGGATCAGCTAATACTTCTCTCTTTGGAACATTACCTTTTCTTGGCATTTTGCTTCCCTCCTTAATTATTTAATCTTAAATCATAGGTACTCGACATAAATAATGCCGTGATGCCATAAATACATATATATATTTAAAGCACCGCACATATAATTAATTGTTAGTTTTTATTATTTCTTTGCAGCTTTAGGTCTCTTAGCACCATACTTAGATCTAGCTTGCATTCTCTTATCAACACCTGCAGTATCTAAAGTACCTCTTAATATGTGGTATCTAACCCCTGGAAGGTCTTTAACTCTTCCTCCTCTTATAAGAACAACACTGTGCTCTTGTAAGTTGTGTCCTTCTCCTGGTATATAAGCAGAAACTTCTATCCCGTTTGTTAATCTAACTCTGGCAACTTTTCTTAAAGCTGAGTTAGGCTTCTTAGGAGTAACTGTTTTTACTGAAGTACAAACTCCTCTTTTTTGTGGAGCACTTGCATCAGTAGCTTTCTTGTGTAAAGAGTTGAATCCCTTTTGTAATGCTGGAGCAGTAGATTTCTTTTCTATTGCTTGTCTGTTTTTACGAACTAATTGGTTAATTGTTGGCATCATCTGCACCTCCTTCCAAAATTTTCGATCTTTAAATGACCGCCAACTACATCAGTACATGTACTGATATGCTTGTAACAAAACGTTACTTTTACAATTAAATGTCTATTACACACATTATATGTGGTTTTAGCTCTTTGCAGTTTGGTGCTGCTAGTTCATTTATTAAAAGTCTAATCAAAGATCTCTAATAACTTATATAAGTTTTAGAAGACCTTCGATTACACACTTTTACATTTTATCACCCAAACATAGATAATGTCAAGATTTCTTTATCTCTTATTATATTAGTCTTGGATTTTTTCAACAGCTATGTTTTTATATCTCTTCATACCTGTTCCTGCTGGTATTAACTTACCTATTATAACATTTTCTTTAAGACCTATTAAGTGATCTTCTTTTCCTTTTATAGCAGCTTCTGTTAATACTCTAGTTGTTTCTTGGAATGAAGCAGCTGATAAGAATGATTCTGTAGCAAGAGATGCCTTAGTTATACCAAGTAAAACTCTCTTAGCAACAGCAGGTTTTAATCCCTGAGCTATAGCTTCTTCATTACACTTATCAAACGTTAATACATCTTCATACCCACCTGGGATTAATTCTGTATCACCTGGATCCTCAACTTTAACTTTCGAAAGCATTTGTCTTACTATAACTTCTATATGCTTATCGTTAACGTCAACCCCTTGCATTCTATAAACTCTTTGAACTTCTTTAACGATATAGTCTTGAACTCCACCTATACCTTTAACTCTTACTATGTCATGTGGGTTTATAGAACCTTGAGTTAATGGGTCCCCAGCTTCAACCATTTGTCCATGCTTAACTCTTATTCTTGATCCATAAGGTATAGCATAAACTTCTGTTTCACCATTTTCAGGAACTATACTTATTTCTTTTCTCTTACCAGTTTCGTCTATTTCAACTCTACCAGTTATTTCTGTTATGACAGCTAAACCTTTAGG
The DNA here is from genome assembly GCF_958366745.1 of uncultured Romboutsia sp. Lineage (NCBI taxonomy): Bacteria > Bacillati > Bacillota > Clostridia > Peptostreptococcales > Peptostreptococcaceae > Romboutsia > uncultured Romboutsia sp. Next base: position 1,952 of record NZ_CATXCO010000155.1, on the reverse strand, counting down.
TTTTCTTGCTTCAAATAATTCTTCAACCCTTGGAAGACCTTGAGTTATATCTCCTCCGGCAACCCCACCTGTATGGAATGTACGCATTGTAAGCTGAGTACCTGGTTCACCGATTGATTGAGCAGCTATTATACCAACAGCTTCCCCTATATTAACTTCTTTACCTGTAGCAAGGTTTCTACCATAACACTTAGAACAAACCCCATGGTTTGTCTTACAGTTAAGAACTGTTCTTATTTGTACAGTTTCTATTCCTGCAGCTATTATTTTTTCAGCTTCATCTTCTTTTATCATAGAATCAGCTTCTACTATAACTTCTCCTGTAGTTGGATTTACTATAGGGTCTATAGTATATCTTCCCACTATTCTATCATATAATACTTCTATTACTTCATTTCCATCTTTTATAGCAAATGTTTCTGTAGTTTCTGTTGTACCACAGTCAACTTCTCTTACTATAACATCTTGGCTGACATCAACAAGTCTTCTTGTTAAGTATCCTGAGTCAGCTGTACGAAGCGCTGTATCGGCAAGACCTTTTCTAGCCCCGTGTGAAGATGTGAAGTATTCCATTACTGATAAACCTTCACGGAAGTTAGATTTAACTGGAACCTCAACTGTTTTACCAGATGCATTGGCCATCAGACCACGCATACCAGCTAACTGTCTTATCTGGTTCTTAGAACCTCTGGCTCCTGAGTGTGCCATTATATATATATTATTAAGTCTGTCTAATCCTGCCATCAGAGCATCTGTAACTTTTTCAGTTGTTTCTGTCCAAGTTTCTATAACTCTTTCATATCTTTCTTCGTCAGATATTAGACCTCTTCTGTATGCTTTTTCATATTTATCAACTTTTTCTTCTGCTGCTGTTATATAACCTTTTTTAGCTTCTGGTATTTTCATATCAGCAACTGCAACTGTTATACCACCTCTAGTTGAGTATTTAAATCCTAGAGATTTTATATGGTCAAGTAATACAGCAGTTTCTGTATTTCCATGCTTTCTAAAGCACTTATCTATTATTTTACCTAAAGCTTTTTTGTCAACTAAGAAGTCTATTTCTAATCCAAATGGATCTACACTTCTGTCTACAAATCCTAAGTCTTGAGGTATATTTTCATTGAATATGAATCTACCTACTGTACTTTCAACTATAGAGCTTCTTCCATCTTCAAGTACTACTCTCATTTTTACTAAAGAGTGTAATTGAACAGTTTGGTTTTGATAAGCAAGTAACATTTCATTAAAGTCTTTGAATACTGTTCCTGTTCCTTTTTCTCCACCTTGAGCTTCTATAGTTAAGTAGTAACATCCTAAAACCATATCCTGAGAAGGAGTAGTTATTGGAGTACCATCTTTAGGTGCAAGTATGTTGTTTACAGATAACATTAAGAATCTTGCTTCTGCTTGTGCTTCTACTGATAAAGGTACGTGTACCGCCATTTGGTCACCATCGAAGTCGGCATTGTATGCTGTACATACAAGTGGGTGTAGCTTTATAGCTTTACCTTCAACTAAAACTGGTTCAAATGCTTGTATACCTAATCTATGAAGAGTAGGGGCACGGTTAAGAAGAACTGGATGACTCTTTATAACATCTTCTAAAACATCCCATACTTCTGGTTTTACTTTTTCTACTATAGATTTAGCACTCTTTATATTGTGTGCAAAACCTTCTTTAACTAATTTATCCATAACAAATGGCTTGAATAATTCAAGAGCCATTTTCTTAGGAAGACCACATTGATAGAATTTAAGTTCTGGTCCAACAACTATAACTGAACGTCCCGAGTAGTCAACACGCTTACCAAGTAAGTTTTGACGGAAACGACCTTGCTTACCTTTTAGCATATCTGATAAAGACTTAAGTGGTCTATTACCAGGTCCTGTTACAGGTCTACCTCTTCTACCATTGTCTATTAAAGCATCTACTGCTTCTTGAAGCATTC
>NZ_CATXCO010000154.1:0-5766 GCF_958366745.1 uncultured Romboutsia sp. | reverse complement strand
TGCTATATTTGTTGGAGTTTTATTATTGAAAAAATTAACTAGCACAACGAGTTAAATTAAATCTAAAATAACAACAAGGCTTTATACATTCAATAGTAGTATTAGCTTATTCTTTATGCTTTAGAACCAAGAAAGAAGTCTAAATATAAAAATCGTCAAGAGGGGTCATATTTTATTGTAAAAATGTGACCCCTTTATATTTTTTGCATACTATAAAGAGTATTAACTATAATTTTAAACATTCAAAAAATAGGAGACTTATTATGTTTAAAGATATTGACATAAATTCAAAATCAGAATTAGAGCCATATTTTAAATTAGTAGATTATAAAGCTAGCGAGTATTGCTTTAGTACTATATATATGTGGAGGCATTTATTTAACACAAAATGTTATATAGAAAATGATTTTGCAATAATACTTTTAGAATACGAAAAGAATGTATTTTCAATGATACCTTTATGTAAAAAGGACAAATTATTATATGTTATAGACTTTGCACTAAATTATATAAAAAATGAGTATAAAAGAATACAATTAAAAGGTATAAATCAAGAAATAGCAGATATAATTAAAATCAATTATAAAGAAAAATTTATATATGAAAAAGAAAGAGATTTGTTTGAATATATATATGATGCAGAAAGTTTGAGAACTTTAAGTGGAAGAAAAAATAAGAAAAAAAGAAATCATGTAAACACATTCTTAAATTTATATAAAAATAGGTATGAATACAAACTATTAGAGAAAGAAAACTTTGAAGAATGCCTAGAGCTAATTGATAGATGGGAACAAAATAAAGAAAATATAGAAAGTAGTGGACATAAAGAACTTGATGAAGAAATATTAAGCATAAAAGAAGTATTTGAAAACTATGAAAAGTTAAAAGACAATGTGAAAATTGCTGGAGTTTATATAGATAATAAGCTTGAAGCTTTTACAATAGGTGAAAAGATTAATGAAAATATAGCCTTAATTCATATAGAAAAAGCAAATCAAAATATAAAGGGGCTATATCAATATATAAACCAACAATTTTTACTAAACGAATTTCCAAATGTTAAATATGTAAATAGAGAAGAAGATTTAGGATTAGATGGTCTTAGGGAAGCGAAGTTATCCTACCATCCATGTAAGTTTATAGAAAAGTATAGTATAAAAGAAGCATAATAAGGAGATTAAACTAATCTCCTTTTAATTTGTATATTTTTATATTCAAAAATAGGATATACTTATAAAGGTAAAATAAAAAAATATAAGGATATAACAATGAATAAAATAATAAAAATATCCATTAGAAATCTAGTGGAATTTATAATGAGACATGGAAGTATAGACAATAGATATACAAGTTCTATAAAAGCTATAGAAGGAATAAGAGGTCATCAAAGAGTACAAAAATCCTATGGTGATAATTATACTGCCGAAGTACCTTTAAAATATACCTTAACTTATGAAGATTTAGAAATAATGGTAGAAGGTAGAGCAGATGGAATACTAATAGAAGATGAAAAAACAATAATAGATGAAATAAAAACAACAACCAAAGACTTACTATTAATAGATGAAAATACAAATCCACTACACTGGGCACAAGCAAAGTGTTATGGATATATATACTCTATGCAAAATGAATTAGATAACATAGATATACAAATAACCTATTACAACATAGATACAAAATCTACAAGAATACTAAGACAAAGCTATACACTAAAAGAGCTTGAAGAATTTTTCTTTTGGTTAATAGATGAATATAAGAGTTGGGCACAATTAGAAAGTGATTGGGTAAATAAAAGGAATGAATCAATAAAAAAGTTAAAATTCCCATTTGAAAACTATAGACCAGGTCAAAGAGAACTAGCTGTAAGAGTATATAAAAGCATAACAGATAGTAAAAAATGCTTTGCACAAGCCCCTACAGGAACAGGAAAAACTATATCAACCATTTTCCCAGCTATAAAGGCTATGGGAGAAGATAAAACTTCTAAAATATTTTATCTTACAGCAAAAACTATAACTAGAGAAGTAGCACAAAATACTATTTCTTTAATGAGAAAAAAGGACTTAAATTTAAAAGCAGTAACAATAACAGCAAAAGAAAAAATATGCAAAATGGACGAAGTAAACTGTAATCCAGAATACTGTCCTTATGCAAATGGATATTTTGACAGAATAAATAATTCATTAAAAGATATCTTAGCAAAATATAATGATTACTCAAAAGACAATATAGAAAAAATAAGTGAAGAATATATGCTTTGTCCATTTGAATTATCTTTAGATTTAACAAATTTAAGTGACGTAATAATATGTGATTACAACTATGTATTTGATCCAAGAGTATACTTAAAAAGATTTTTCGATACAAAAACTACAGATTACACATTTTTAATAGATGAAGCTCATAACCTAGTAGACAGAGCTAGAGAAATGTATTCAGCAACCTTAAATGAAGAAAAATTTGTTAAAGTCAAAAAGCTAATAAGTAAAAAAGACAAACGTATAACAAGAGTTATAAAAGAAATACAGTCTTACTTTGAAGATAAACTAGAGGACTTAACCACATTAGATGAAAATGATTTAGTAGAAAGTGAAGCACCACTAGAACTCTGTGAAATACTTAGTTCATTTATAAAGTTTGTAGATGAATATTTAGCAAGAACTAATGAAGAAAATGAAGAGTTGATGGATTTATACTTTGATGTATATAGCTTTTTATCAATATCAGATTTTTATGATAAAAACTATACAACCATATATACAAAAACCTTTAATGGAATGACTATAAAAATATACTGTGTTAACCCTCAAAAAGTAATTGAAGAAAAAATGAAAAAAGCTAAATCAAATATAATATTTTCAGCAACACTTATTCCTATGGATTACTTTATGAAAATGTATAGTTATGATGAAGAAGACTTTATTATAAACTTGAAAAGTCCATTTGATGTAAAAAACAGACTACTTATTATAGGGGATAATGTAGCTACAACTTATAACAAAAGATTTGAAACAAGTTGTGATATAGCATCATATATTGCAAACTGTGTACAAGCTAAAAAAGGAAATTATATGGTATTTTTCCCATCATATAAGTATATGGAACTAGTATTTGAAAAAATGAAGGAAAACTACCCAGATATAAATACATCAATACAAGAAAGTAATATGAGTGAAGAAGAAAAAGAAGAGTTTTTATCTATGTTTGATGAAGATAATAAAGAAACTCATGTTGGATTTTGTGTACTAGGTGGACATTTCTCTGAAGGTATAGATTTAACCAATGATAAACTTATAGGGGTTATAATAGTAGGAGTTGGAATGCCTCAAATTGGAATTGAAAGAGATATTATAAAGGACCATATGAAAGATAGTAATAAAGGCTTTGATTATGCTTATGTATATCCTGGTATGATTAAGGTGTTACAAGCTGCTGGTAGATGTATAAGAACAGATGATGATAAAGGAGTTATATTACTTCTTGATAACAGATATTCTCAAAGAAGATATCAAAGCTTGTTCCCTTATGAATGGTATCCTAATTTTAGAGTAAGAAAAAGTGATGATGTTAAAACTTTATGTGAGGAGTTTTGGAATAAATAATTACGAACTGTATCACAAGTAAAGGAGCATATTTTAAAAATTAAGTAAGAAAGCTCAATGTATAGGAGAGCTTTCTTACTATAAAATAAAAAAATATATTAAAATTATTAATTCATTTTTAAAATATATTTAAGATATTTTTTATGGTCTTATAATAAACAACACTTTTTATACTTTTTTCCACTGCCACAAGGGCAAGTATCATTTCTGCCTATATTTGTTAAGAGATAATCATTAGTTCTCCATGCAATTCGAATATTTTTTATTTTTTCATGGTAATATTTATTCCAAATTTTTACTGGTAGTCCACCGTTATCTAATGTTGTTTTGTTATTTTTATTATAGTCTATGAAGCACACAAAATTTTCATTATTATTAAATAACTCTTTATTTTTCCTACTATCGTGTCTATATACATTAATATATAGAGATTCAGCCTCCATATCACCGTGTTTAATTTTAAATTTTGGAGAAGCTATATTCTTAACTTCTTTTAGCCATTCTATAGATTGATAAATTATATTTAGTATATCTTCTCTTTTATCAGCATCTCCTATAAATAAGTGAGCTTTCAATCTTTTTCTGTCTTCTAGACTAGCATCTTTAATGTCTTTAATAAAAAAAGTTTCACACTTATACGTGGGATACCTATAATATTTTATCTCTTCTAAATCCAAATCCTCCTCAGAAGAATTCCATATCATAATTTCGTTAGATTTAATTAATTTATCTGCAACATCTTCTATATTTACTTTTTGAGTCAAGATGTCATCTAAATCACTACGTTTATATCTAGCCCAACTAGTTAGCATTCTTTCATTGTCAAATGAAATCATGTATCTTTCATAATTGGGGTATCTTTTAAATACCTGTACAGCTATTAAAAGTGAAGATTGTAATATAAAATCTCTATCTGTATTTTTTATATGTATGTGTACATTTAATTGACTACTATCTATAGATTCATTAATACATTTGCATATAATAGAAGGAATGCTGAGTTCCATACATAACAAATTTGAAGAGACATAATTATTTTCATATTTATCTATATTTATTAGATTTATATTATTATTTATAAATTGACATAGGGCTAACAATAATCCACTTGCTGTATCAAATACATTATCAATGAGTTTATCAAATTCATAATCTAATAATTCTTTTGAGAGAACTTTTCCTCCTTTAGTATAATTAAATTCAATTCGTTTACCATCTTCTTTAAATAAAATACCTCCATGATTGATAGCATTTCTTATATCTACATCAATGTATTTTATGATCTCTTCAAATCCTTTACTTACCAATGCATCACATATGGGTTTTAGCTTTTTTTGAGCGGACAAATCTTTTTCTGTTGTTTGATCTAATATTAATATTATAACTCTTAATAAATTTGTTAGACATCCTTCTACGATAGATACATATGTAGGTATTCGATACATTCTATTTTTTATAACATTACTGTAATTTATAGGTGATAAATCTTGTATGACCTTTGAAAGTTCTATATATGAATTATATCCTATAAAAAAGTGGTTTAGAATATCATTATTTATAACTATTGTATTAGAATTATTTATATTTAGATTTTCTAGATTTGATAAAGTATTTTTTCTTATAGAATCATTCCAATAATAACAAGGATCAGTATTCAAAATATAATAAATGGGATACAGTATCTCTGGATTTACGGTTTCTGTTGATTTATCAAGTCGTTCATTTATTTGTTTAAGTATTTTTTCGCTTTCATCTAAATTTCTAAATCTTTCTCTAAATAGATCATAAAAAGTTAACATTTATAATTCTCCTATCTATAAATTATTTCTTTATATGTAAATTATACAAAATTATTATGTAACTATGTATAGAACTTTGTATAATAAACTTGGATAAATACTATTTAATATTAGTTATATTAATCTTGTTATAGTAATAAGTTCAGATGAAAGAATTTTAGATTGTATATTAAATTATAAATATAATATTATAACTTGTATTTAGAAAGACGATATAGAACAATAAATATGATAAATCAGTGCTCCCTAGACTACAGTATAGAGAACTGTATCACCAGTAACGGAGTGGGCTTTTCAAAATAGTATATATAAACTAATACTTCTGTGTATAAATATAAAATAGATAAAGTGAAAAAATTATA
>NZ_CATXCO010000153.1:0-5778 GCF_958366745.1 uncultured Romboutsia sp. | reverse complement strand
TTTTTTTCTATGTAACTCTCTTCCTTTTTCAACTTTATATCTTTTATCTTCATACTGTTTTATACCTAAGCACTTCATATAATAGATAAATCTTTTGCAATATAAAAATTCTATCATATCTGAAGGTGTTATATAGTATTGAAATTCATTAAAAGAATTTTGATATGATTTCATCAGTTACTAGCTCCTTATCAAAGGCTTGTCCTATAAGACCAGCCTTATTTAATTCTTTTTTACTCATTGTAAATACATATACAGAATCATTTTTTAGGTCTACTGTATCCTCTAGTCTAAGCTTAACTTCATCAAAATCATTCTCTTCAATATCACCTAAAAATATACTTTTTTGTACTCTATATAGACCTACATTTTTACAAATCTTTATGGCTTTTCTTCTTATTTTATCATCAGCTATATCGTACATTACCCATACTAGCAATTTATTCTGCCCCCTTTAGTATTCTATTCGCTATATTATGGCAATCAAATTGTATTATATTTTGAAGTTCTATATTTCTTCCCTTATACTTAGTTTTACTTTCCATATATTTGTTATACTCACCTATCAAAATTTCTTTTCCACTTTTATTTAAATAAAATCCACCTTCAACTTCATCAAAATGTTCACTTTTAACTTGTTTTGTTGAAAATAGCTTAAATACTATCTTATCAATATATACTCTATACATTTCTATAAGGTCAAATACTAATGCTTGTCTATTGTAATTATCAACATGCATAATACCTATATATGGGTCTAACCCTGCTATTATACATGCCATTTCTACATTAGAGTACATTATTCCATATCCATAATTTAGCATACAGTTAAATTCATCTTTTGCTGGATTTTTACTTCTTCCATTAAATTTATATTTTTCTGGCATAAGCTCTGATAACATTTTAAAATATACTCTACTTGCAGTTCCTTCATATCCCTGTATAGAGCTTCTTATATCTTTAATCTTTGTAGTATTTTCAATAGATTCTATATTATTTACTTGATTTTTTATTTTTTCTACAGCTTCTTTTATAATTAACTTTCTTTCATCTCTTCTATTTGATGCTAATACATTTAAGTGGTCTATTTGATTATTCATTTTTTGAGTTAAAAATTCTTTTATCAAAGTTGTTCCCATTATATTTTCTTCAAGTTCTAATTGTTTTTTTCTTATTGTACTTATGCTTCCCATCTTAGAGTGCCACACTCTAGCAAATGGTTGTCCATATTTTTTAAGAAATACTATATCTATATTATTTTCAACTGCTAGTTCTATTGCATCTGTTGTTAAAGCTGTAGATGTTGTTATTAATATTTGCTCCACTTTTTTAGCTGATATTTCTTGTTTTTGTCCGTCTTTTTTTAAACAAAAACATTCACCTACTTTACTTAAATATACCCCTTCTGAATTAACAATTAATTTCAAATTTATCCCACCTTTTTTATAGTTCCAAACCCTTTTGATACACTCTTTCCTAGACCTAAATAATCAGGTATATCAAAATTAACCTTGAATTCACCTACAAATCCTATGTGTTTTATTCCCTTTATAATAACTTCTTTTTCTTTTAAATTTATCCAACAATGTATCTTTTCTTTTACTGTATAATCTAATACTTTAGACATAGATATTATATTTCCAACTAATATCTTTTTTAATATTTCTTCTTTATCAACGTTATTTGAGTTTTTATATTTTGATATATTATTTTGATTTAATGCTATCCATGGAGTTATAAATTTATATTCTATATAATCATCTTTACATCCATAGTTTTGGTTTAATCTTAATATACTTTTTTCATAAATATTAATTAGTTTATCATCTATTAAAATTTCATCTTCAATTATACCTATATTAGCAACTAAGTTACTTGCTTTACCTATACCAATTATCATCGCAGTTTTATCTATAATTTTATATTGTACCATTGGATATCTATATATAAATTTGTCTTGATTATGGTTGTGCAGTATATCATTTTCTATATATTTATTTCCTAAATATCCTCTTATTTTTTCACTATCTCTAGGTTTTAAATCTATATTTTGTAATTCTAGTTTACATATATCTATATTCATATTTTCTCCTTATAATATGTTTTTTTAGAATATGATACATTCCTCTTCTTTTGATTTATATCCAAATTCTTCATCATATGTATTAGATAATTGATATTTTGATACATATCCAATTCCATATTCAATATTTTCTTTACATTTATTTCTAAATACAGTTATAACATATTTATAAAAATCGCCTTTTATAGAATCTAATTTATCCCTTCGTGTAAATGGGTCTTCAATTTTTAAGTATTCCTTATATTTGTTCCATACTTTACAAGCTTCATCATCCGCTTCTATAAATAATTGTACTTTATCTTGTTCTTCTATTAATTTAAATTTTTTACATATATCTTCAAATTCTAAATTATAAATTAATTCTTTTAATTTATTTGATTCATTATTACTTAAATTTTTCTTTAGTTCTCTAAAATACATATCACTTAAACTTTTATAGTCTTCTTCAAGTATAATAGTTTTTTCTTTTAATACATTTTCTGTTGCTTGAAGTAATATATCATCTCTATATACATACTTAGCTAGGTATTGATTATTATTTTTAACTTTAACTATATGTACTTCTCCTAAGTACTGTCCTCTATTTTCTCTATTGGATCTACCTGCACTTTGGTTTATAGAATCTAATGGTGCTATATCTCTTATTACTATATCCATATCAATATCAACACCTGCTTCTACCATTTGTGTACTTATAACTATATTTTTATATTTAGAATGTTTTATATTGTATATTCTATTTTTTCTTTCTTTTGGTATTATGCTTGTAGATAAATATATAAATTCTCTTTCATCTTTGTATTTATATAATTCTTTATATAATTCTTGTGATAATTTTATTGTATTAACGATTATTAATATATTTTTATTAGGATTATTTTCTATTATATTTTTAACATATTCAAAAAATTCTTCTTTATCTAATGGATTTTCATTTATTATTAATTTTGTTCTTTTGCATTGTTTAAAGTAATCTTCACATTTAGATGCTAATTCATATATTTCATTATTTTCAAATATTAATGGTTGAGTTGCTGTAATAAGTACAAAATATATATTTAATATATCTCCTATTTCCTTTAATAAAAGATTAATCACTTTCCAATATTTATATGGAATTGACTGAACTTCGTCTAATAATACTATAGAATCAGACAATGTATTAAACTTTATCAAGTTGCTATTTTTATTAGAAAATAAAGTGTCAAATATTTGTATAAATGTTGTGACTACTATTTGAGAATTCCAATTTTCTGTTAAAAATCTACCTTCATTTCCTTGGTAATAAAGATCTTCACTTCTATAGTCTTTAGGTGATAAATAATGATGCTTTAATATATCTTTTGATGATACAGTATTTACTTTCTTTACCTCTTTGATAGCATTTTGATAATCATCATAGTTTTGGTCTATAACTGATGTAAATGGTAAACAATATATAATTTTCATATCTTTATTTATTTTTTCTTTTAACTTTAATGCCATTGACATACAAGTATATGTTTTTCCACTTCCAGTAGGTAGTGTTATAGACATTATTCTGTTATTAGATTTTTTCATATTCTCTATAACATCTGTATAAACTATATCTCTAATATTATTAGGTTTTTGATTACCAAATTTTTTTATTTTATATTCATCAATTAATGTTGATGGTATATCATAAGTTATATCATTTTTTTCTCTAAATATAGCATGCTCTTTATCTGAATATATCAAAATAGAAAACAAAAACTTAATAAGAATATATTTTTCAAAATCATTATTATCTTCTAATTTATCATTATATTCATCTAAAATATCTTCTAATTTTTCTATTAAATCATCTATCTCTTCTAATGAAGGTAATTTTAATTCTAATTCATTACATATAGTATTTACTTCATCTTCCAATGCTTTATACTGCTCTTTTACAAACTTTTTATCTGAATCTTCAATATACATATCATCAACAAAATTTTTCAAATTTCCGTGGTGATGCTTTACGCATAAGTAACTTATTGTAGCTAATTCTTCATTTATTTCTTTTACATTATAAAAGCATATTAATGATGATAAAAATGCATGTGCTTTTAGTTTATCCTTTACGCTATTTTTTCCTAATAAATAATCTTGAAAATACTTTGTTCCTTTGCCAAGGTCATGGCAGTATCCAATCACCTTGGCTGTATGTTGTAATTGACCTTTACTATATTTAAAATTAATTGATTTATTTTCTATTAAAATTGCTCCTCTATCACCTACAAACTTTAAATGGTCTACTAAAAGACTATCTTGATGTGATTTTAATTTATAAAAATACAATCTTTTCTCCTCCACTTCCTAAGTAGTAATGTGTATTACACTTAATAGGTTTTCCATTTGTTTCAAATAAAACTTTTGCATATTCTGTTACTACTCGATTTACATCCATTTCATTTGGCATAGTATCTTTGAAGTATTCTTTTTCAGATTCAAAATCTATTTTTAAATTTTCATTAAAATTAATTGCTGTATCTATATAATCAAATTCATTATTATTAATTTCTTTTAAATCAATTTCAGATATATAGTCAAACTCAGATATAAATTCACTTAATCCCATTGATAAAGTATAATAGTTTTTGCCTTCTTCTAAGAAAGTTTTTACTTTATTGTATAAATTAATATCACTATGCGAAAAATATATTCTAAAGCTAGGATTTTTCAATAATTCGAAGGTTACTTGAGTCCTATCTTTTATTTTGCTATACATTTTAGCAGTTTTTGTATTTATAAGATTGTACGATATTCTAGTTTTATTTATAGGACTGTTTATTTGTATAGCTATTTTTGCATCTTCTTTGCTAAAATATTTTAAATATTCTTCTTTATCTAGACCTATTAATGCTCCTATCATACCACTTACTGTTGTTCTTGGTGGTATTGAAAATGTAAGAGGTGATGATGTTGTATAATACTTTTTAAAATGTCCATAATCTCCTTTTATGTCAAAAACTAAACATTTCACTATTTACCACCTCTAGTCTAAATTTCTAATTCTTTTATATCAATATTTTTTATAGCATCTTTTATATCTATTTCTTTTCCATCTAATTCTAATGCTATTTCTTCATCTATTTTATATTCTATATTTAATATTTTATCTTTATTTTTATCTAAAACTTTAACTAAATCATTTATGTTTACTGTATAATTTTTAGGACTTCTTATAGCTTCATCATCTACATTTTTATTTAATGATATTTTCTTCAGTAAACCACCTATATGATAATTTTCTTCTTTATAATTAACTTTTATAAGTAATCTTGGAAGTTGTCCTACTTTACTTCTTGATATAAGGTTTTTTGTTCCATTCCACATACCTTCAATAAGTAAATTTATATCACCTTGTGTTAAATTAGTTATTTTTGCTGCATTTTCATTTATAATTCCATAAAATCCTACTAAACTATATGAAAGTATATATTCTTCTCTAAATGTTTTATTTGCCTTTCCTTCTCCTGATGCAAATGCCCCTGTACCTTTAATTCTTTTTAAGTCAACTTTATGAAGAGACCTTCCTAAGTTAAACTGTACTGGTCCAGTAAATGTTACTGAATCTTTATTTAATGGTATAGTTCCTCCAAATAATCTTACATCTATACAGTTTTCTAGTACATTTTTACTTACTTCTTCTTTAGTTTTTCCAAAATCACTAGCTCTTTTTTTAGCAT
>NZ_CATXCO010000152.1:0-5798 GCF_958366745.1 uncultured Romboutsia sp. | reverse complement strand
TTGTTCTATGTCTATTACCCTGCCACTTATTGGTGATTTTTTTATTCTAGAGCTTCTCTTTTTTATTGTTATGTTATTCTTTAACTTAGACATAAGTTTAGACACCATATACATTTCATATATTATAAATGCTATATTAAGTAGTACTTGTATCATAAAGTTATTTTCATAACTTTCAAATCCAAAAATATATATTGAAAATACTCTTATAAGTATTAAGGATACTAAATGAATTGTAAATATAAAAGATAAATTTTTAAAATCATTATCTAAATTAATTTTTTTTATATTATTAAGTATTCTTAGATTATTATCATTCTTACATTTTCTTATATCTATATATATCTGTCTAAATATATTTTTATTTAATAGTAGTGGTAACACAATAATTAGGGTCAGTACTATCATCAAACATGTATCATATATATACATATCAAATCCCTTCTGTACTTTTTGTCTAAATAAAAACATTAAAATATATGTAGTAGAAAATATAATTCCACTTACATTAATTCTCGATTCCCTTTTTTTAGTTATTATAGTATAAATACTCAGAATAAATACTAAAGCTGATGCAAAATATATAATTGTGCTATAATTTGTAAATGCTAATAATATTATCGGAGATATTATATATACTATTGAGTCAGATAATAGCTTATTTTTCAAAATGCCCTCCCCCTTTAAATGATTGTCTATTAATTATCATTTATATAATTCTACTTTTATCAAATAAACCCTCTTAAACTTTACTTTATGAGTATATTAAATTTTCCTAGAATATTTATTCTTTCGATTTTTAATCTAGTTTACAACATTTATTGGATTTATATTTTCATTATTTATTATAGTTTCAAAATGAAGATGATTTCCTGTCGAATTTCCAGTTGTACCTACTTTTGCAATAACCTGTCCAGCTTTAACTACATCTCCTTCTTCAACTACATTTGAATTATTATGTGCATATAAAGTTTCTTTTCCATCAAAATGTTTTATTTTAATTACATTTCCATATCCATTCATTACTCCTGAGAATGAAATTATACCATCATCACAAGATAATATATCTGTATCCTGTGGAGCTGGGATATCTATCCCTTTGTGAAAACTTTGTTTACCTGTAATTGGATGAATTCTTTGTCCAAATGGAGAACTTATTTCTTTATATGATTTAACTGGCCATATTCCTTTTAAATATTCCGTGTTGTTTAAACTAAGCTCTTCTTTTTTTTCTTCCTCTATTTGCTTTTCTAATTTAACACTTTCTATCATATAATCTTGTAATTTAGATTCTAGTTCAATTTTCTTTTTTGCTAAATTTTCTAGCTCAGTTTTTTCTATGTATTCTTTTGATACTGTACTTGTTTGCACAAAGCTTACAGTTACAACTTCTACCTGAGTATTATTATTTTTACACTCTACCATTGAATTAATTTCATTTTGTAAATTTTCAATTTCTAAACTTAATTCTTTTTGGATATCTTTATTTTCAATTAATAAGCCTATTTTATTTTCTAATTCAATAGCGTATACATTAGAATCTTCTTTTTTATAAACAGAAAATCCTAAAACTAAAGTTGCAAATACTGCAATAAACCTTATATATTTTTTCATATATTTTCACTCCTTTTTTAACCATTTATTAATATTGACATGTTTTTTTTATTTTATTACATATTTTTTTGTACTAACATATTCTATAAATTTAAATATTATATATTATTAATATACTTTTATTTGTAACTAATATAGTGATGGAGGTTCTATAATGGTTAAAATTTATAGTTTATTATTTGGTATTATAGCCTCAGTGTCTATATCTCTTTATTCATTTATGTATATACTTAGAAATATTTATTATTATTTTGAAAATAAGTCTTTAAGGAGGTTCATAAATAAACTTTTACCATTTTTTTCAAAATACAATTCTTTATTATTAGTGTTAGCTTTAGTTAGCTCTATACTTCATATATTAGGTATATTTATTAATACACCTATTCTTAACACAGGATATGCAGTTTTTTTTATATTACTTCTGGTTACTAAATTCACTTTCTTTGGATCTAAAAATTCTAATAATAGCTATATACTAAATGTTCTTTCTTATTTACTTTTATTTGCTTTAGTTATCCATTACTTTATATAAATATATCTTTATATAAAATTTAATTTTTGAAATGTAAAAAAGAGGACCTCTCCTTATATAAGTGTCCTCTTTCCTTTTTGTTGCTTAATATATATTTTTCTTATATCTTACATATAATTGTTGTATTTCTTCCATATTAGCTTTTAATTCTAATTGTAAATTTGAAGCTCTTGCATAATCTTTAACTTCCAATGCTTCCTTTATTTGAGTAAATAAAGATTTTTTTGTTAGTGTATCTTTCATTACATTAAACTTTATATCAGCTATAGAATTCCACATAACCTCATCTAAAGCATCCCTATTTTCTTTTTCATGTAATTTTGAATAACTTCTTATGCTATCCATAGCATCATCAATTATCCTATTACTTAATTCTTTTTTCCATTTCTTTATAGCCCCAACCTTAAATGATTCTATTATAGCATCTGTAAATACATTTCCTTGTTTTAATGAGTCTAACTTGTTTTTATACTTTTCAAGATTTTGCATATTTTCATAAACTGTCGCTGGTGGAACTGAGAATCTTTCATTTCTTTCTTCCATTGTATAATGCTCAAATACATCATTTTCATCTCTATACATTCTATCTTTTTCTAAATAGAACCCCTCTTCACCTAGTCCCTTGCTCAATTCTTTTTCAAGGTCTTTAGTTGATAATTTACTTTGAGCACTAGCCTTTATACCATCTAACATAACTTGATAACATCCAGCTAAAACTAAATATGTATTTGATAATGGATTTGGTGATCTTAATTCAAATCTTACAGTTTTAGGATTTTTTATATCCCTAATTAATCCTACAAGTACTGATCTATTTCTTGATGGTATTTCATAACTATGACCTAATGAAGTTACCGTACAAACAGGTGCTTCAAATCCAGGAACTAATCTATTAAATCCATCATTTGTAGATGTTACAAATGGATTTAATACTTCATAGTTACGAAGTAATCCCATAAGTGCTCCATATCCTAACTCACTTAAATAATCATTTTTCATATCTTTTGGTGCAAATATATTTACTATTTTTCCGTTCTTAAGCTTTGCACTAGCACCAACATGAGTATGCCCTCCGCTACCAGCAACTCCATGTATTGGTTTAGCTTTGAATGTAACTTCTAACCCATTTGATGTAAATATATCTTCTATAACTTCTCTTACTATTAATTCACTATCTGCAGCTTGAAGAGGAGATGAAAATTTCCATGATATTTCTAGCTGTTCCATAGCGTGATTAGTCTTCCCATCTATACTTATAGAACTGTTTATTCCTCCAACTTCCTTATGAGCCATTTCTGGATTTACCCCTATATTTTGAAGTGCAATTAAACTTTTCTCTAAACAAGTTCTAATTATACCATGAGTTCTTTTCCAATACTGCTCTTTTAGACTTTGAGATACATATAACTTTTCTAAATCAGCTTTATCTTCTGGAGTATTTACCCAAAATTCTAACTCTGTAGCTGATGTTAATATTATATTTTCTATATCCGATACACTATCTATCCCTATGTTATTTATAACATGAGGATATTTTTCAAATATTTCAAATAATGATGCTTTAAAATAATTTTCTGCTCTTTGTAAAACCCCTCTTGAACATACTTTCTTATTATCATGTATTAAAAATGCTGGTATTCTAAGTGTACCTATTGGTAAATTTAATTCACTATCAATATGTTCCATATTATAATCTATATACCACTTACAATCTGAATCTGGCTTTAGATCTACTTTTGCATTATTTAAAGTAGCTATATTGTAAAGCTCAACACTTGAACCATCTGTTTGAACTGCTGATTCTAAAAAGTCATTTATATCTTCTAAAAATAACTCTACAGGTATTTTTTCATCAGTTGCATTTCCACCTAGATCTATCCCCATAAGTGATACAAATTTTATTTGCGGATTTGATGTTAAAATCTCTTTTAAATCTTTTTCATTATGTTTTTCTTTTTCTATCGTATATAATAAGCCTTTCATACTGTCACTCCCCTAATTTTCAATATCGTATTTTATCTTGTTATCCAACATTTTTATTCGTATTTTTATTTATACTTATTATATATTAGATATATAAAGTTCGCAATATTTTTTATTTTTTTATTTTATATAAATACTTATATTTAAAAGTTTAACTTTTATATAAATATAGGGTATACTAAAAATATAAAAATATTTTGGTATACTAAACAATATAGTTATTAATCATATACTTTTTGTAATATAAATTTAATATATTAGTTACTTAATTTAGGAGAGAATTATTATGGAATATGTAGTTTTCGATTTAGAGTTTAACCAGGGCTTTGATAAAACTCTTAATAAGACAGTGTCTAATGAAAGGTGTCCATTTGAAATAATTCAAATAGGTGCTATAAAATTAGATTCTCATTTTAATATAATAGATACTTTTAATAGCTATGTTAAGCCACAGCTATATAAATCTATACACCCTTTTGTAGGCAAAATGACTGGAATTAAATCTGAAGATGTTATGGATGCACCCTCATTTCCTCAAGTATATAAAGAATTTAAAAAATTTGTATCTACCAAGAAAAATACAGTTCTTTGTGTATGGGGAACAGGAGACTTAAAAGAATTATTCAGAAATATAACTTACTATGATTTACCTTATAAAACTCTTACAAAGTCATATATAAATATTCAACACTACGCATCTAGATACTTTAATAATCCCGCTGGTAAAAGTATCGGCCTTCAAAATGCTATACAAATATTAAATTTAGATCAGGATAAATCTTATCATAATGCTTTAAATGATGCTTATTATACAGCTCAAGTATTTATAAGAATATATAATCCAAGTATAGTTCCTGATGTTTATATGTATACTACAGTTAAGCCGTCTTCAGCAAAAAAGAATATTAAAAAGCAAATTAATTATGATAAGCTATTTGCTGAATTTGCTAAGATTCTTCAAAGAGATTTAACCAAAGAGGATAAAAAAATAATAGATCTAGCTTATAAAATGGGTAAAACAAACCAGTTTTTAACTGAGTCAACCATATATAAAAAAAGATAGACAATAAATTTGTCTATCTTTTTTATAATTATATGTTTATAAATATCATCTTTATAGCTTCATATTGTGCAAACTCTACACTTACAATCCCTTTTTTATCCTCTCGAGAATGTATAGTGTTTCCTATAAATACATCACCTTCATAAAAATCATCACATTCTCTTTCTAAAAACTCTATAAGATCATGTACTTTTATTGAGTTTTGCTCTGACTTTAATAAAGATATACTATTTACTTCATGATTTTTATATATTGATTCTATACCATATAAAAGGTTGTCCTCTTTTATGTATACAACTTCTCCACCTAATTCTTTTCCTTTTATTAATTTATTTTTAAAATCTAATAAATTCATTAATAAATATACCCCCTAATAATAAAATATTTAATAACCTTATACATTATATTATCCTACAGTATATTTTATTAATAATTTTATATAATTATGATATAAATTAATACTATTTTAAAACTAATTCAACGGGGCAGTGATCTGATCCCAATATTTCAGTGTGTATATCTGCACTAACTAATCTATCTTTTAATTTTTCAGATGCTAAGAAATAGTCAATTCTCCATCCTGAGTTATTTTTGCTTGCATTGAAT
>NZ_CATXCO010000151.1:0-5863 GCF_958366745.1 uncultured Romboutsia sp. | reverse complement strand
TGAAACTGTACAAGAAGTTATAAAAAAAACAGGAGCAATGAAAGATAGTAATTGTGCTGTAAATAATCCAAAAGGTACTTGTTGTTATTCTGATATTGTTTATGTATTTAATAAGTACAAATAGATTAAAAAAATGATATTTAAATTTAAGAATAGCGTAAAAAATAGAACCTTGTAATTTAAGGTTCTATTTTTATTTATCTATAAAACTACAAATAATACTTTTTAAATATACCTTATGTTTAATATTACATTTTAACATAGGATATATTTTATTATATTTATATTTTTTAGTATTTTTTCTACTTGATAATTATTTAATATTCCTTTTAAATTAATCTGTTGTACTAGTTATTTTACTACACCTATTAATATTTATATATAAACTTTTCTAACTATTAAAATATGCTTTGTTATTTTGAGCAAATCAAATTAACTAACATAGTTAGTTTATATAAAATTTATTTAAATTTATTCATTAACATTTGTATATTATTTTGATGTGCTGTATCTAATTTATTAGAACTATGAGTTTTAGAATTTAAAAAGTGTATATCTACATGTCCATCTGCACCATTATTCTTTACAGAATCATAATTTATTCCATCTCCATAATTATCACTTCTATTTTTGCTTGTATATTCTCTTGCTGGTTCACTATCTAATCCTGCATGAGGCATACCAGTCATTGAAGCTCCATATACTTTTCCATTAACATGAACTAATACAGGTCTTCTAGTCCAACTAAATCCACCCCATATACTCTTCATTGTAGCTGTATCTGCTGCAGTAAGAGGCTCTACATCAGCATGATTTGTTCCACCAGTTCTTATTAATTTAAATTTCTTTCCAGTATTATAATCTTCAACAGTAAAAGCATTGTTTAAATTTGATGCATAATCATCTCTTACTAATATGTTTTTTCCTTCTTTAAACCAATCTGGGAATAACACTTCTCCCTGTGTTTCAGGTTTAGTATTTTCTATTGGATTTGTAGTTGATAAATATTGACTACTCATATATCCAGTTTTTCCATTATACATTATTTTAGACCAATTACCACTACTACTTATATACTCTACTTTGTTTCCTTTGTTTAATTTCATAATAGATGTATATGAAGTTGATGGTCCTGTTCTAACATTAACTGAATTACCTGTTACATATTTTGTTATATATGTATTATCATCAGTATTTGCTTTATCTGATACATATTTACTAAATACATATCCTACTGTTCCATTATAATTAACTTTTACCCAATCATTTTCTTTTGATATAAACTCAACTTTTGTTCCTTTGTTAAAGCTTCTTATAACAGAATAATTTGTTCCAGGCCCTTTTCTAAAGTTTACTGAATTGCCTGTTATTATTCTTATATCAGTAGATGTAGAAGTTGTTGAAACTGACTTTATATAAGTGTTGCTAATATATCCCTCTTTTTCATTGTATCTAACTTTAGACCAATTACCGCTACTACTTATATACTCTACTTTATCTCCTTTATTTAATTTCATTATAGATTTATATGAAGTTGATGGTCCTGTTCTAACGTTAACTGAGTTACCTGTTACTTCCATATAAGTAATTGTTCTAACTATATTATTCGATGTTGTTTTTGTTTCTAATGCATCTACATTATATCCGCTACCCATTATGTGCATCGAGGCTAACGTTATTGCCAATATGTTTCTTTTTAGATGTTTCATTTATACTGTCTCCTTATCCATAGTTGTCCTTTTAAATATATTATTATAAATATATTAGTATTTCTACATTTATCGACAGATTGGCATTAATTTCATTTATTGGTATGGTTTATTATGGTAAATTTTTTATATAATATAAAAATAAGGCACTAAACAATTAAGTCTAGTGCCTTATTTAATAAATTTCCCGTTACGTTAGAAGAATTTGGAGGGAAATCTATTAACTGTATATTATAATATTTTTTATATTTTGTCTATATATTTTATTACACTTTTTGCATATTCTTTTTTATTTATATATATTTCTTCTTTTTGTAACATTATATTAAAATAAAAAATTCGCTTCGCTTGAGCGACGTGTCGGCGAAACACTTCATGTCGCCAACGACTTCGTCCGTTGCTCAAAATCTTTTTTACGCTCAAAACCAGTTTATTGATATTACTTACATTCAGAAGTTATCCACATTTTTTAAGTATTATAATATTCTTAAGCGTAAAAAAGAACTCTACAAAAGAGTTCTATTAAGTAAATTTATATTTATTTTTTTATAGGAGTTTCAAAAGATGGTGGGTTAATATCTATTTTAGTATCATGGTCATGAGGTCCTGGACTTGATAAATCAAAGTATAACTTAGAATCTTCTGTAATACCAAAATCTTTATTTGAACCTGTGTTTTTAACTTTATTTAATGCATCTCTAAATAAAGCATTATGAGCTTCTTCTCTATTAAGTAAAAAATCTATAGTCTCACGAACGTATTTATCTTCAATTTGTCTATATAAGTATTCATAAACAACCTTAGCTCTTTGTTCTGATGCTATATTAGATAGTAAATCAGCAACTAAATCCCCTGTAACAGTTACATAATCTGCTGTCCATGGTGCACCAGATGAGTTTATTAAAACAGGAGATAAACCACATTGAACATGAGTTTGTATTTCACCATTATCTACCTCTTTATTATTTAGATCATGTCCATTTAATAAGTTTATTGTTTGTGCTACCATTTCCATATGACTAAGTTCTTCTGCTGCTATATCTAAAAATAAATCTTTTATTTCAGGGTCCTTTATTCTAAAACTTTGAGATAAATATTGCATAGCTGCTTTTAACTCTCCATTACCCCCTCCTAGTTGCTCTTGCATTAAAACTGCATATTGAGGATTTGGTCTTTCTACTTTTACTTCTCTTAGTAAGGCCTTATCGTGTTTAAACATAAATTCTTATACCTCCGCTTATTTTAATTTAGTTTTATGTTTCCCCGAATAAAGCCTATTATTCAAATTAAAATTTCCTAATAATAATATTTAATTACTAATCTATTTATTTTCAACAGCTACCTTTGCCATTGATATAGCTCCTTCTTTAGTCTTATTCCCACAAATAAATAAAGCTGGATGACAGAATGTACAATTCTCTATCCCTGTAAGCTTAGATAAATCATCATTATTTAATCCACCCCATGTTTTTGGTAAATCTTTTCTAGCAGCAAAGCTATTAGCTTCCTTTGGCACAGTTTGTGTACACCATGACCCTGTTACATCTTGATATACTACATATAATACATCTTCATTTCTATCAAGTTCAAGTACAGTATCTTTCCATGGAACTGATTTTTCTAATACTAAAATATGAGATTGTTTTACATTTTGTTTTTTAAGTTCATTCTTAATCATTCTATAGTTTTCATAACTATCTACGAATTTCTTTGTTGTTTTATATAGTATTTTTTTTGCAAACTCTACTGCCTCAAAAAATCCTTTTTCTATTTCATCTTCTCCAGCACCAGTAGGTATAAAAGTATAGATAATATCACAAAGTGTCATAATTGGAACTTGACTAGTCATAACATCTACACCATTATCTTGTGCATCTATTTGTTGAATAAGTATAGTGTCTACTTTCTCTGCTACCTCTTGTTGCTCTTTTAAATTAGATAGTTCTGGGAATTTTGCATTTATATATGATATACCAAAATCTCTCCATAATAACCCAAATCCACAGTAAGGTATTCCATTTTCTCTTCTTATTTTATCAACGTGATGGTGATCATACTTCCCATTCCCTACATCTGATACGATATCGCAAGTTTTTAGTAATTCTTCATCTCTTGTTCTTATTATTTCTAAATCATTATATATAGACTGCATAAGTGCTACACCGAATACATCATCTGCATGAAAAATTCCATTATGTACTGCCATCCTTTTCATTTTCTTTACCTCTTTTCTCAAGTTTTTGTAATGCTTAATTTATATAATTAAACTCCATTTAGTTTTTCTGTTTTATATATAATATATTTTATATTACCAAAATTTTTAATTTAATATAGTCATTTAATGATAAAAAATATCCCTATTACTTTTTACCGTTACCATAAAACTTAAATCCTAAACTTTTTTCTAATTAGAGGTAATTTTTCTTTAATTTTGCCTATTTAGACAACCTCTAAGGTTTTTTCGTCTCTTTGGTAACACTAGCTATTTTCGTTGAAATTTACACATTTCACCCGTTACCAAAGGCGTTACCAGAGGTGTTACCATAAATTTTTCGGTAACACCTTTTTTAAATAAGCGTTACCAAAGTACTTTTTTTGGTAACGTCTTTGGTAACGCTAAAATAGGTCTTTGGTAACGCTAAATTTTTCTTAAAAAGCTATTTGAGAGCCATCGTATTTTCCAAATTAATTCAAGTTATTTTCTGATATATTATTTATAATTTTATCACTTTTATGTTTTCTAAATATATATATATCTATAGAAAGGATTACTTATATTATGCAAAAAGTAGATATAAAAGCCATAGTTAAAAATTTGAATAAAATTAAATAAACAGGCTATAATAATAACTGTAAAGGACAGGTTAAAATTAAATATATGGGAATATAGCTCAGTAGGTAGAGCAATTGACTGTTAATCAATGGGTCACAGGTTCGAGCCCTGTTATTCCCGCCAATTAAAAAACTCTTAGTCTAAACTAAGAGTTTTTTAATCCTCAAATATAAATTCTGTAGAGTATTCTATTTTTAAAGAAAAAACCTCTCTGCATCACGCAGAAAGATTTTTATACTAATCCTCTATATCTATTACCCTAAACTCCTTACGTTGCATTAAATCATAAAGTATTGGTATAACCACAAGCGTCAATATAGTCGAATATGCAAGTCCACCTATAGAAACTATAGCCAACCCTTGTGTCATTTCTGCACCCATTCCTGTACTTAATGCCATTGTAGACATAGCAAGTATTGTTGTTAAAGCAGTCATAAGTATAGGTCTTATACGACTTCTTCCAGTTTCTATTATAGCCTCTTTTTTACTCATACCTGTAGCTCTTAATTGATTAACATAATCTACAAACACTATACCATTGTTTACAACAACTCCAGATAAAACTAAGAAACCTAGCATAGAAACTACACTTAAATCATTCCCTGTAATTAATAATGCTAATAGTCCTCCAGTAAATGCAAGCGGTATAGTAAACATTACTATAAATGGAGATAATAATGATTGGAACTGAGCAACCATTACTAAGTAAACAAATACTACTGCTAAAGTAATCATTAATACTAAATCACCCATAGCATCTGAAATAGTTTCCATTTCTCCACCTATTTCAATAGAGTATCCATCTTTTACTTTATAATTATCTAATTTTGCTTTTACATCTTTACCTACTAAACCAACATTATAATCACTATCAATAGTTGCAGTAACTGTCATATATCTAGATTGATTTTCACGAGATATAGAAGATAAACTTTCATCATCACTTATACTCACAATACTAGAAATTTTCACATCAACTTTTTCATTATCTTTAGTTCCTGTTATAGTTAAATTCTTTAATTCATTCTTTGTTAATGAATCACCATTTGAAACTATTACAGGATAATCATTTCTACCAATAGTTAATATAGTAGATGATGTATCAGTTTTTATTTCATTTGCTATAGTTTGATATATTTGAGCTGTTGTTAAACCATACTCCATAGCCTTATTTTTATCAACTATTATTCTTGTCTCTGGGCTTGGATTTTCAAGTCCTGTTGTAATTTCTTTTATACCTTTAATTGGTTTAATTTCCTTTGATATATCTATGGCAATAGATTTTAATTCATCTAAATCTTCACCTTTAATAATAACTTGT
>NZ_CATXCO010000150.1:0-6058 GCF_958366745.1 uncultured Romboutsia sp. | reverse complement strand
ATCATAAGTGTCTTTTTTGTTTATATATTTGTCTGATTTAATTATACAATTCAGGTTATAAAATAATGATAGTAAAAGTATAAAAGAATATTACTAAAGATAATAATAAATATGATATAATAAAATTTACTTAAAATACGAAATTATAACAAAGGAAGGTATCAGTAAATGAAGTGGACAGAAATAACAATAAAAACGACGACAGAAGCTGTAGAAGCTGTAACAAATATATTATATGAACAAAATGTAGGCGGAGTATCAATAGAAGATCCTAAAGATTTTAAATTCCAAAAGAAAAATGAATATGATTGGGATTTTGTAGAAGAAGAAATATTTAACAGTGGATATTATGGAGTTATAATAAAAACTTACATAACAGAAGAAAGAGATGTAACTGAAGATATAAATTTAATAAAAGAGAAAATAGATGGATTAAAAGAATTTGGTATAGACGTAGGAGACGCTATAGTAGAAATATCTCAAGTTGATGAAGAAGACTGGGCAAATGAATGGAAAAATTATTACAAGCCAACAAAAGTAGGTGAAAAAGTTGTAGTTAAGCCAACTTGGGAAGAATATGAAGCTAAAGAAGGAGACTTAATAATAGAATTAGACCCAGGTATGGCATTTGGTACAGGTACACATGAAACAACTAGTATGTGTATACAACAATTAGAAAAGTATGTTAAACAAGATTCTAAAGTATTTGATATAGGTTGTGGTAGTGGAATACTTGCTATAGCAGCAGCAAAGCTTGGTGCTAATGATGTATTAGCAGTAGATTTAGATGAGGTAGCTGTTAAAGTATCTAAAGAAAATATAGAATTAAATAAAGTAGAAGATAAGGTTAAAGCATTACACGGAAATCTTATGGAAGTTGTAAGTGATAAAGCTGATATAGTTGTAGCAAATATAATAGCAGATATAATAAAAATATTAGCTAAAGATATTAAAAACTTTATGAAAGATGATGCAGTATTTATATCGTCAGGAATAATACATGCTAAAGTTGATGAAGTTAAAGCATCTTTAGAAGAAAATGGACTTGAGATTATAGAAGTACAATCTTTAGGTGAATGGAATGCTATAGTTTCTAAAATTAAGTAGGTGATTTTATGGATAGATTTTTCGTACAAAAACAAAATATTAATTTAGAAACTAATACTTGTATCATTGAAGGTGAAGATGTAAAGCATATTTCTAAGGTACTTAGATGCAAAATTGGAGAAGAGTTAGAAATTTGTGATAATGATAATAACGAGTATATATGTGAGATAACTGATATAGATAAGTCTTTTGTAAGCTTAAATATATTAGAAAAGGTTGATATAAAAAGAGAATCAGGTCTAAAAATAAAAGTATATCAAGGTCTTCCTAAAGGTCCTAAAATGGAAATGATACTTCAAAAACTTACAGAAGTTGGAGTACATGAAATAGTATTGGTACAAACTAAAAGAAGTGTATCAAAAGTAGATGACAAAAAAGAAGATAAAAAGCTTGAAAGATGGGAACGTATAATATACGAGGCTGCAAAACAAAGTAAAAGAGGAAAAATACCTAAGTTAAGAGGTATTTTAAGTTTTAAAGATGCTCTGGAAGATATGAAAAATAATGATTTAAATATAGCACCTTATGAAAATGAGAGAACAAAATCGATTAAACAAGCGATAAAAGGTGTAAATATAAATACTATGGGTATCTTTGTTGGTCCAGAAGGTGGATTTGAAGAAAGTGAAATAGAAGCTATAGAAGAAATTAGTGGAAAATCAGTATCTTTAGGACCTAGAATTTTAAGAACTGAAACGGCATCACTTGTAGCTTCATCTATAGTATTATATGAATTAAGCGACTTAGGAGGCGACGAATAAATGAAAAAGGTAGCTTTTTACACATTAGGATGTAAAGTAAACCAATATGAAACTGAGGCTATGCTTGAGATGTTCAAAAAAGAAGGTTACACTCAAGTTGATAGTGAAGATTTTGCAGATGTTTATGTAATAAATACTTGTACAGTAACTCATATGAGTGATAGAAAATCACGTCAATATATAAGAAGAATGAAAAAGAAAAATCCTAATGCTATAATAGCTGTTGTAGGATGTTATTCTCAGGTTTCACCAGAGGAAATACTTGATATAGAAGAAGTAAACTTAGTTATGGGAACTAATGAGAGAAGACAAATAGTAGAAGAAATCAAAAAAATTGATGCAACTAATAAAGTAAGTACAGTTGATGACATAATGAAGGTTAGAGCTTTTGAAGAAATAGAAATAAGTCAAACAAATGGAAGAACTAGAGCATTTATAAAAATTCAAGATGGATGCGATAGATTCTGTACTTATTGTATAATACCTTATGCAAGAGGTGGAAAAGTAAGAAGTAGAGATTTAGAAAGTATAGTGTCAGAAGTTGAAAAGTTAGTTTTAAATGGATACAAAGAAGTTGTTTTAACAGGTATACATGTTGCATCTTACGGAAAAGATGTAAGAGATGAAAATATCAACTTATTAACTGTAATTAAAGCTATAAATGAAATAAATGGAATTGAAAGAATAAGATTAAGTTCAGTTGAACCAGTATTATTTACAGATGAATTTGTAAATGAAGTTTCTAAAATGGAAAAAGTATGTCCTCATTATCATTTATCACTACAAAGTGGATGTGATGAAACGTTAAAGAGAATGAATAGAAGATATACTACAAAAGAATACAAGGAAATAGTAGATAGATTAAGAGAAAATATACCTAATGTAGCAATAACTACTGATGTAATAGTAGGATTCCCTGGGGAAACTAATGATGAATTCAATAAAACATATGAATTCTTAAAAGAAATAGAATTATCACAAATGCATGTGTTTAAGTATTCGCCAAGAAAAGGTACTCCAGCAGCTACTATGGAAAATCAAATAGATCCACAAATGAAACAATTTAGAAGTGAAAAACTTTTAAATTTAAATAAAGAAAACTTCAATAAATTTGCAGGTAAGTTTATTGGACAAGAAATAGATGTTTTATTTGAACAAAGTATAGCAGAAAATACTTACGAAGGATTAACTCCTAACTATATAAGAGTTATAGTTAAAAGTGACAGAGAGATACATGGAGAAATCTTAAAAGTTAAGTTAACAGATATAAAAGATGAATATGTAGAAGGAACTTTAGTATAATCTGTAGAAATAACTACTTTTAAGTGATGAATGTATCTATATATAAAGCACTGATATATCGATGCAAAAAGATCGAAGAAAAATTTTATATAGAAGGAGGTGTATTTTAGTGAGTTGTATATTTTGCAAAATAATAAGTGGAGAGATACCATCTAGCAAAGTTTATGAAGATGATAAAGTACTAGCTTTTAATGATATAAATCCAGTTGCACCATATCATATATTAGTTATACCTAAGAAACATTATGAAAGTATAATTGATGTACCAGAAAATGAAATGGATATAATAGCACATATTCATAATGTTATGAATAAGATAGCTAGAGATAAAGGTTTTGATAAAACAGGATTTAGAATCATAAATAACTGTGGACATGATGGAGGACAAGAGGTTAAACATATTCATTATCATGTACTAGCAGGTAAAAAATTACCTTTATATGAAGCTATGGAAAAATAAACTAGTTAAAAATAGTACCTTCTTAGTGAAAAATACTTGAAAAAAAAATAAAATTAGTTTATAATAAACAAAGTGTGAGATTGTAATGCATCTTTTGCAGAATAATCGTTACAGTCCTAAGCATAATTCGCGCTATCGGAGGGAGGGAAAAAGAAATGTCAGAAGTAAGAGTAAGAGAAAATGAAACATTAGACAGCGCTTTAAGAAGATTCAAGCGTCAATGTGCTATGTCTGGCATCATGTCTGAAGTTAGAAAAAGAGAGCACTATGATAAGCCAAGCGTTAGACGTAAGAAGAAAGCAGAAGCAGCAAGAAGAAAAAACGCTAAGAAATAGTAATATATAACAAAGAGGTGAAGGGAATGTCCCTTAAAGAAAAGTTACAAGAAGATTTAAAGTCTTCAATGAAGAACAAGGATACAGTAAGGAAATCTGTAGTAACTTTAATAAGAGCTTCTATAAAGCAATATGAAGTTGACAATAGAGTTGAACTTGATGACGAAGGAATTATAGATATAATATCTAAGCAATTAAAGCAACGTAGAGATGCTTTAGATGAATTCGCCAAAGCTAATAGAGAAGACTTAATAAGTGAAACAGAGGCTGAAATCAAAGTTTTAAAAGAGTACCTACCTCAACAGTTAAGCGAAGAAGAGCTAAATGAAATAGTAAAACTTACTATATCTGAAGTTGGAGCAACTTCAATGAAGGATATGGGAAAAATAATGTCAGTTATAAGACCTAAAGTAAAAGGTAGAGCTGATGGTAAACTAATAAATGAGTTAGTTAAAGCTAACTTACAATAGATTAAAAGCCTAGAGATATCTCTAGGCTTTTTTACTTATAATAAATAAAAGTTGTAATAATAGCATAGTCTTGTACATATTTATTAACTAAATGAGATTTAAAAGAGGGGGAGAAAGAATTGATTATATCAATTAAAGAGGTTAGAAATTTTATAATAAGTATATTAATACCTTTGATAGTAGGTTATTTAAGTAACGTTTTATCACGTTTATTATCAGGTATATCAACATCTACATATTACTCACAGTTAATAAAGCCAAGCTTTGCACCACCAAGCTTTATATTTCCTATAGTTTGGACAATATTATATGTGCTTATGGGTATATCTGCATATAAAATTTTAAAAAAAGGATATGATTTATCTAAAGTAAAGGATGCAATGTTTTACTACTGGTTACAACTTGCTTTAAACTTTGTATGGAGCATACTATTTTTTGGACTAGAATTAAGATTTACGGCTTTAGTTACTATAGTATTGCTAATAATAGTTGTTTCGATTATGATGTATAAATTTTCTAAGATAGATAAAAAAGCAATGTATCTTAATATAGGATATTTAATATGGCTATTTTATGCTTCATTTTTAAATTATTTTATATGGATGATAAATAGATAAATTTAAAATATAATAAATTAGGATTATTTAATTTATTTATATAAGATAAAATACTGAGAATAAATCCTCAGTATTTTTAAATATTAATGTGATACAAATTTATTTAATTATAGTAATGATGAAAATCTTAAATCAAATATATCTCTTGTATAATTCTTGAGTTAACATCTATAGATACATAAAGACACTTTTCTATATTTCTATTATTATAATTATATTTAAACTTATATGATTCAATATTATTTTTATAATATGACGAATTTATATAATTTTCATCGTAAAATAAATTATTAAACTCTCCTTTAAATTTTTCTTCTAAATACATATCAACAGCTAGTTTGCTATCTACTTTATTTAAAGGTGGAGATATACTTAGAATACTTTCATTAACTTGGTATATATAAAATACAATTAAAGATTTGTCATATACACGTACTTTAAAACTTCTATCATTAGATTTAAAGAAGAATTGATAAAATTTGTTTTCAGGATTATTTTCAAAGAATATTTCATAATATTCATCAATAATTAAGTTTTCAACCAAGTAATAATCAAAGAATATATATATAGCTTCTATACAAATATCTCTAATTAATTCAATTTTATTTTCTTTATTAGAAAAATCTAAAGTAGGAGAACTTAAGATATTGAAAAATGTAGAAAAATGATTATTAGAGTTTAAGCTTAAAATATCAGATTTTTCACTTTTTAAATTAAAAGAATTATTAGAAGATAAGGGACAAAAGCAGTGAATGTAAGAAATTAAATCGAAATAACTATTATACAATCCTTGGAATAACTTGTTATAACAAGAATTAGAATATTGTTTTTTTAGTACATCAACTCTAGTTAATAGATTTAAACTATATTCTAAAAGTGTATTTAAATTATTTTGAGGGTTTCTATCTAATTTTATACTGGGGGTATCTTTAATTAATAAATCATCGTTATAAGTACGTTTGTATAAATTGCATATAACTTTTATATTTTTTAAGTTTTCTTTTTT
>NZ_CATXCO010000149.1:0-6090 GCF_958366745.1 uncultured Romboutsia sp. | reverse complement strand
TTCTTTTATAGTAAGTCCAAGTATACCTAAGTTTATCTTCCCATACTCTGTTTCGATTTCCTTTATAGTATATGGCTTTACGTAGTTTGTATTATCTCTTTTATAAGTGTTTGCTGATAATATGTCTAAGTTATACTTTTCAAAGTCTGATACCATATTATCTAGGTAAAATTTATTGTTTGATACAAATTCATGGTTTCCTAGAACTACCGCATCATACCCAGCATCCTTCATTTCTTTCGCTAATGGCATTTCTATATATTGCTCTATTCCTTGTTCTGTATTATTTTGTCTATCATCAAAGTATTTCCTCATGGGAGTTCCATAAACCCTACTATCAAAGAAATCTCCTGCATCTACCGCTACTGTATTTTGGTTATTTTCTTTTTCTACTTTTATATATTCAGTTATGTTGTATGGTACTTCACCATGTAAGTCCGTCGTTGCCACAATATTTATTTCTGTTGTATTTGAGCTTGTACATCCTGTTGATAATATTAATATTAACATTAACGTTGATACTATAATTAAAACTTTTTTATTTTTCATATTCCCCTTTACTATCTCCTTTTAAATATATTAATCAAATATCCTTTTGATACTTATATATGTCTATCCTATTCTTAGTTCGTTATATATAACTATTGCGAACTTATCTATATAAAGTTTAAAGTTACTAAGATACACCTATCTTTATCCTCCATAATCAGCAGTCTTAATTTTTAACTGCCCATCTTCATCTTTTATGTAAAGATACATATCACTTTGATTTAATACTTTTTTATTATCTTTTGAAATAATATCATATTGTACTAATACTCTATATAATCCATTCTCATTTTTTATCTCTTTAATCTTAGCAGTGTTATTTACTACTTCACCTTGTCTTTCTGATTCAAATATAGTTAGATAGTGAATTAATTTATCTTTTACATCACTATCATCAGTAAAATACTCATTTAACTTTGCTAATTCTGATTCATTTGTATAATCTTCAATACTATTCATGCTATCAAAAAAATTTTTAACTAAATCCTCGCATGAATCTTTAATATTCGTATTTATATTTGAACATCCTACCATAAATACTGAAACTAAAATTAAACTTAATAATATCTTTTTCATTCCCTACCTCCTATTTATTTTATTACCATTATTTTCTATAATACCATGGAATTAAATTATCTTAAAAGTATTTATTACTAATATAGTATATAGTACAAGGCCATATATTTTCTAAATACTAAGGCTTTTAATCAGACTAAAGCAGCTAAATAAATTTAAGTACTCAATATTTGGATATTTTTATATACTTTAATCCACAATAAATAACAATATCTTATTATATTTTATATATAATTTATTCTAAATTAACCCTAAAGCTAGATAAAGTATTATCTTCGTCTCCATAATTTTTACAAACTAAAATATCAATATATTTCGGTATTTCACCAATATCTACTAATTCATTTATTTGAGTATATATTTTATTTTCACTTTCACTTCCTGTAGACATATTTAGTTCTCTGCCCTTATCATCATATACTATTATAGTAATTAAAATAAAAAAGGTATTGATTTTTTAATCAATACCTTTTTCGTGGATTTCAATGGTGGAGACGAGGGGAGTCGAACCCCTGTCCGCAAGTCTTTTCCTCGTTGCATCTACGTGTGTAGCCAACTGTACTAAAATCTCGTCTCACACATCGCCCAGCGGCAGGCTATGTGCTTGACCAGTCCCAATTAGTCCGCTTTTGGTCGAGACACCCCAAAAGTAGTTCCCTGCATAAATGACGACCAGGCCTAACCGGCAGGAGGGCGAGGCGGGTCG
This sequence comes from uncultured Romboutsia sp., assembly GCF_958366745.1. Lineage (NCBI taxonomy): Bacteria > Bacillati > Bacillota > Clostridia > Peptostreptococcales > Peptostreptococcaceae > Romboutsia > uncultured Romboutsia sp. Next base: position 4,259 of record NZ_CATXCO010000149.1, on the reverse strand, counting down.
AGCAGCATTATTAAGCTGCTAAAGCGTAATTATCGTTTGCGTTTATTTTAACTTCCCCAGTTTTTACGTGACCCAGAGTAACACGACACGCAACCCCAAGTTCCAAACCCACGTCGAAACCTTTACGCCCCCGTGGTAATTTTAAAGTCCTTGGACTGTTTTCGCAAACTTTTTATTCACCATTTATATTAAGTTGTTCGTTGTATTTATATATTAATACTTTTTAGCATTAAAATCAAATGTTATTTAGTGGGTAAATTAGTATTTTCCTCTAAGTTCTCTTTCTATAGTTCTTTGAGCATCTTTTTTAGCTAAGTCTTGACGTTTGTCGTGTAACTTTTTACCCTTTGCTAAGGCTAATTCTACTTTTACCTTACCATTTTTAAGATACATACTTAAAGGAATTAATGAGTATCCTTTAACAGTTGTAGCCCCTATAAGCTTTCTTATTTCATGCTTATGAAGTAATAATTTTCTTACTCTTAAAGGGTCGACATTAAATCTATTTCCTTGCTCGTATGGGCTTATATGAACTTGTTTTATAAATACTTCGCTATTATCTACAGATGCATATCCATCAGTTAAGTTTACTTTTCCTTGTCTGATTGATTTTACCTCTGTCCCTTTTAATTCTATACCACATTCATAAGTTTCTTCTATAAAGTACTCATGTCTTGCTTTTCTATTTGTAGCTAATGTTTTAGTTCCTGCCATACGTTCACCTTCTTACTTTAAATTCTTATTTAGTATATATCCTATTAGTAAAAATATACCATATATATACTTATTAGTCAAGGTTGCTAGTTTAATACAGGGTGTCGAGAAAACCGACACCTTATATTTACTACTCTTCTATATCATCAAAAGGTTGATCTTGCTGTTCACCTTCATTTTGTGGTCTATCTTCTAATTTGTAAAGTATCTTAAAGTCTATTTCTCTTAAATCTACATTTATATTAGCAACTTTTATTCTAACAGGGTCACCTATTCTATATGTCTTTCTTGTTCTTTCTCCTATTATAGTATATGTCATTTCGTCATAAATATAATAGTCATCACCCATATTTGCAAGTCTAGATAATCCTTCAACAGTATTAGGTAATTCTATAAACATACCAAATGAAGTTACACTTGATACAACACCGTCAAATTCTTCTCCAACTTTATCTTCCATATAAACTGCTTTGTAATAGTCTTTAACATCTCTTTCAGCTAAGTCTGCTGCTCTTTCTCTTTCTGATGATTGAGTTGATGCATAATCTACTATGTTTACAAGTTGTTCTTGTCTTTTCTTATTTATTTTATTATTTAAATGTTCCTTCATTATTCTGTGTATTTGAAGGTCAGGATATCTTCTTATTGGAGAAGTAAAATGGCTATAGTATTGTGCTGCTAATCCAAAATGTCCGCTACATTCTGGTGAATATCTAGCTTGTTTTAATGAACGTAACATTATTGTACTTATAGCTTCTTCTTCTTTTTTTCCTTTTATTGCACTTATTATTGATTGTAGTGCTTTTGGATGAACTTCTTCTAAGTCACCTTTTATAGTATATCCAAATGTAGATACAAATTTTCCTAGTTCTTGCATTTTTTCAGGTGATGGAGTTTCATGTATTCTATAAACAAACGGTATATTTAACCAGAAGTAATGTTCTGCTACTGTTTCATTTGTTATAAGCATGAATTCTTCTATTATTCTGTTTGATATTCTTCTTTCATATTCTTTTATATCAGAAACTTTACCTTCTGGAGTTAATATTATTTTAGCTTCTGGGAAGTCAAAATCTATTGCTCCTCTTCTATTTCTTCTTTCCATTAATATTTTTGCTAAAACTTCTGCAGTTTTAAATTCTTCTACTACATGAGAGTATTTAGCTTTTAATTCTTCATCATCATTTTCTAGTATGTCAGATACTTCTGTATAAGTCATTCTAGCTTTAGAGTTTATTATTGTTTCTTTTATATCGTATTGTTTTACATTACCTTTTCTATCTATTTCCATAAATACTGATAATGTAAGCTTATCTTCATGAGGATTTAAACTACATACTCCATTTGAAAGAGTTTTAGGTAACATTGGAATTACTGTGTCTACTAAGTAAACAGATGTTGCTCTTTTTAAAGCTTCTTTATCTAATTTACTTTTTTCATGTACATAGTGTGTAACGTCAGCAATGTGAACACCTAATTTGAAGTTTCCGTTAGATAATCTTTCTATAGATATAGCATCATCTAAGTCTTTTGCATCTTCACCATCTATAGTAAATATATTTAAATCTCTTATATCTAATCTTCTATCAATTTCTTCTTGCGGTATTGGTACTGCTACTTTTTGAGCTTCTTCTAATACCTTTTTAGGGAATTCTTCTGGAAGTCCATGTGCTCTTATTATAGAAAGTATTTCAACTTCTTTTTCACCTTTTGGTCCTAACACTTCTATTATTTTACCTTCTGGCTTTCTGCCAGCTTGTGGCCATATAGTTATTTGAACAACAACTTTATCTCCATCTTTTGCACCACTGAAGTATTTTTTAGGTATATATATATCTTGATTAAATTTCTTTTCATCAGCTATTACGAATCCAAAAGTTTTGTTTGATTGAAATTCACCAACTACCTTTGTTATTTCTCTTTCAAGTACTTTTATTATTGCACCTTCTGCTCTTCTTTCATCAGTTGCAGGTTTAGTTATTTCTGCTACAACTCTATCATTGTGCATAGCTCCATTTACATCTGCTGCTGGTATAAATAAGTCTTGTATGTATTCTTCATCTGACTCAACAAATCCAAATCCTTTTCTATGAGCTACGAATTTACCTACAAAGTATCCCATTGATTTAGGTGAAGCTATTTTTCCTTTTTTAGTTTTCCCTATATATCCGTCTTCTTCTAATTCCTCTAAGAAGTTATAAAACATCGGCATCTCTGTTGGATGTATGTCAAATATTAAGGCTAATTCTTCCTTTTTTAAAGGTGTATATGCTGGGTCATTTATTAATCCTAATAATCGTTCTTTAAGTCCTGGTAACATTAATGTACCTCCTTTGTTCTGTATTTTATATATAAAGTCTTTTATATTTTATCTTATTATATAAATTTATATAATTGATAAAAAATAATAAGATAGATTTCAATTTCCATTATTATTTTATTATTACCATTTAACTATTATACACTATTGTAATGGATTGGTAAAACTCGATTAAATTACCTATAATTTGATTTTGTATATTGCTAATGTTATAATTTTACTATAATGTTTTAAATTATTTTATTTTGATTTTAATCACGTTAAATAAATTTATACATTTTAGGGGGTATTATGTCTAATCATTTTAGTTTAGAAATTACTGATAGAAATTTTAAAGATTTATTTTTATGTACTTGTGGTATTCACGAGTGTCCACCTTGTCATTCTTATGGTCCTGCTATAAGACCTCATTATTTAATACATTATATTATTGATGGATATGGTACATATTATGTTAATGATCAAAAATATAAATTAGGTAAAAATCAAGGTTTTTTAATCAATCCTAATAAACTAACTTTTTATCAAGCAGATAAGGATAATCCTTGGAAATATTTATATATTAGTTTCGATGGGGAAAAAGTTGATACTTATATAAAAAGTATCGGTCTTTATGATAACAACTTAATATTTACATATGATAAGGATGATAACTTAAAAAATTATATAATAGATATGCTAAATTATAGTACTATGAGTACTTCAAATGAATTAAAATTACAAGGTTTATTATATCTATTCTTTTCAGAACTTGCTAGTATATCAACTAAGCCATATAAAGCTAAAAATTCTTTTGAAAATATTTATATAACTAAATCTATAGAATTTATTGAAAAAAATTATGATAATGCTTATATAAAAGTTAGTGATATTTCTAATTATTTATGTCTAAATAGAACATATCTTACTTCACTATTTAATAAACATTTAAATACATCACCACAAAAATTTTTAATGGAATTTAGAATACGAAAAGCAGAAGAATTATTATATCAAACAGACTTACCAATCGGGGATATTGCTAGGTCTTGCGGTTATAGTGACCCATTAGCATTTTCAAGATCATTTAAGAAATTTAAAGGAGTAAATCCAACACTATATAGAGAAGAAAAACGTAAATTTTCAAATAAACTTACCCAATTACCAGATAAGTAAAAAAGTGTAACTATTATTAAAATGGACCCTTTGTCAAGTACACTAGAAAAAAAGGGTTCTTAAGAAGTTA